>CAZOCW010000119.1:0-3385 GCA_964578405.1 uncultured archaeon
TAACTGATTGTAATTTGAAGATTAATTCTAATGTTGATGCTAATCATATTCATTTGGGTAGTGTAGTTTCTGTTGATACAAATTATTCAATTAAATATTCTCTTCCTTCAGAGGCTGATTATAATTGGAATATAACTTGTCATGGTGTTAACGGTTCAAGTGGAACAAATGCTTTGGATAGAAATATTAGGTACGATGATGGAGTCAATCCATTTGCAATTACAATTCATGGTGCTGCAAGTCTTTTAACCAATTACCAAATACAAGCCATAATTCCTTATAAAACTGGGATGAAAAGTGATTATGGGGATGTGAAGTTTAAAGATCAAAGTAATGTTGATTTGAATTACTGGATTGAAGATTATAACTCAACAAGAGCAATATTTTGGATTAAAGTTCCAAGCATTCCTGCGAGTGTTGACACTAATATTAATGGGACTTATGGGGACATAAGTAAAGTACTTGATAGTAATGGATTCAAAGTATTTGTTGATTTTGATGATTTCGCGGATAATTCTTTAACTGGGTGGAATACTCAAACTGGGGGAGGATCAATTTCTGAGAGTGGTGGAAAATTAAGAATTTCTTGTACTAATGGTGGAAATAATTGTGATTGGTATGGTGGAACAAATGCTGCGCCAAAAGTTTGGAGAACTGCTCCTGCTGGAGATTATGTGTTTCAATCCAAATGGACTTATGGGCCAGTGCCTCCAGTAGATATGTCTAATAGACTTGGAATGTTTATTTCAGGAAATCCGACTGGTTCAGCAGGGGACTCGAAATTTACAGGTATTTGTGATGTTTATACTAACTATTTAGCAAATCAAGTTTGTTTTGCTTGGGGGGGAATTGGAGCTGAGACTGGAGTTGCTCTCAATTATACTTCTCAAACTGTTCAATCAAGAATTCGAAAAGTTGGGAGTAATTATTATTCAGACTATTTGTTGGGGGATACAAATTGGCAAGGAAATACTAATATGGGAACTTCAACTGCAACATATTTTGGATTATTAACTAAGAATTTTGGTTGTTGTGCTAATGAAGGGCTTGCATATGATGATTATATTTTTTCATTTGTTAGAAAATACATTTCACCGGAACCAACTGTGAATGTTTATATTTCCTAATTAAATCAGATTTACTTCTTTTCCTGGACAATGTAACCCCTTGTTTACGTTGCTCAAAAAGCAGTGCTTTTTTTGGCAAACGTTAGGTTTAAGAATAATGGGTGATAGTAATTAGTTATGAACGCAAAAAGTGAGTATATTCATCTACTTTAGTTTCAAAACTTTTAGCGTAAGCACTAGGCAAAATAACAATTTTTATAAGCTTGCCGAAGGGCTAAATATTTGTACATCAAAAGAGGTACAAAATCAATCACCTGGTCTGGATGGTGCAGCAGCTAGCATAGAAGACTGTGGATCTTCTGACCCGAGTGCAAATCTCGGTCTAGACCTTGCGACCCTTTTTTCTAAAAAAAAAGAAAAAAGTGTTAGCTTATCCCAAAAAAGAAAACTATTTACTTTGGGGGCGAATTAAATGGAACTACAAACTGTAAGAGGAATGAGGGACCTTGTTGGCTCTGATGCATTAATTCAAGAAACAATTGAAGGTACTTTTAGAAAAGTATTTGCTTCCTACGGGTGCTTACCACTTTACACTCCTGCTGTAGAAAACTTTGACTTATTCAAAATTAAGGGTGCTGCTGGAGAAGCAATTAAAGAAGAAATATATTACTTTAAAGATAAATCAGATAGGGAACTTGCACTTAGATTTGAATTTACTGCTTCCTTAGCAAGAGTGGCTGCAACTAATCAACTAAAAATGCCATTTAAGAGATACCAAATCGGGGAAGTTTATAGGTATGATAGACCACAAGCAAAAAGGTATAGGGCTTTTTACCAAGCGGATGTAGATATTTTGGGAGTTGCTGGACTTAGTGCAGAACTAGAAATAATGTTTTTAGTTAGAGATTGTTTTTCTAGATTAGGACTAAAACCAAAAGTTGTTTTTAATTCAAGAAAACTTTTAGAAGAAGTTTTAGGAAAATATGCAAAAGGGAAAGAAGTAGAAGCAATGAGAGCACTTGATAAGCTTGATAAAATGGATAAAAAAGAAGTCAAAGCAATGCTAACTGATCAAGGAATTGATTCTGAAGTTGTTGATCTAATTGAACAAAACTCCTTAACTGCGATTGAGAATATTATTGGTACAGAAACTCCTGGCGTAAAAGAAATTAAAGAATTTGTTACAATGTGCAAAGCAAATAATTTAGATTTTGTTGAATTTGATGCAAGACTTGCAAGAGGATTTGAATATTATACAGGGATTGTATTTGAAGTTAAATTAGATAATGGCCCAAGTGTTGGTGGGGGCGGAAGATTTGACAAATTAGTTGCACTTTATGGTGGACAACCTACTCCTGCTGTTGGAATTGGCTTAGGAGTAAGTAGAATATTTGATTACTTAAAAGAAAACGGATTTAAACTTAGGATGGAAGGAATGGTTCTTGTTGGACTTGGACTAAAAGGAAATGAATTGTTTGAAACTGCAAATGCATTACGAGCACAAGGGATATTTGTTGAACCTGATCTTGTTGGAAAGAGTGTTGGAAAAAATATTGAATTTGCAGAAAAGAAAGGATACAAGTTTGTTGGAATAATTGGGGAAGACGAACTTAAGGCTAACTCTATTGCAATTAAAAATATTGAAAGCGGAAAACAAGAAATGGTTTCCTTAAAAGAAATTGACAAGATCAGATCAATGGTGATGGGGTAAGATTGAGTTTGGGAAGTGCCCACTCAAAAAATTATTTTTATTCAACGGAGGTTGATGAATTATGAATGGAAAAACAAGTGAAATGCAAATCCAAATGCCAAAAAGTGATTCATTAGCCCATCGACAATAATCTTTGTTCTAATTTAATTCAAGATAAGTCAAAAGATTTTACTTTAATTATCCCTAAAGATGCTCTTTTGATTCTTCCAAAAAACTCTGGTCTTGAGGAATATCGTTCCAAGCTTGAAGAACTACCTAACCAAAAAATGGTTGTTCGCGGAGAGGATGTTCCTTTTTTTGTAGAATCACTTTCAAAGAAAGGAATAAAATGTTTTGGTGTGACTGGGGAGGATTTGTTTAAGGAATACAAATTTAAACAACCCTTTGGAAGCGTAACAAAAGTTGACACTATTCCTTGGGTTGATGAAAATGCACTCTTTGGTAAACCAACACTATGTTTACTTGGGCCTCAAGGAAAGGGACTCAATATGTTGGACACTTTTGGGCCTAAGCCAATCATTGCAATTAGTTCCAAATACAAATCCATTGCAAATAATTACTTAGGAAAACTTGAGCAAAAAGGATTTTCTTTTGAAAAAGTATTCCT
>CAZOCW010000120.1:0-3378 GCA_964578405.1 uncultured archaeon
TGAAATAAAACTGGTTCCAGTAAAATTTGGAGATTGCATAAATTTGCCCGCCCCAAATGGAACAGAACCAATTGAAGTCCCATTATAACTTCCCTTTGAATCATTATAATCATTATCTAATGCCCAATAATTTGTAAGCCCAGAAACTCCTTCACCGAGTGTTTGACCAAGTGAATAAATATTTCCATTCGGTGCTTCAGGTTTGTAACAAGCACAAGCATTCTCATCAATTAATCCATCCCCATCATCGTCTAACCCATTACACATTTCTTGGGAATATCCACACTTATAATATATGTTTACGTCTTCAACAGTAATTCCCGAACATGAGCCCGCACTAGCAATAACATCAAATCCAATTTTATTTGCAAGAGAAAAAGCCATGTTTGTATTAAATTTTCCACTGTTTTCATCACAAGTACTTGTACAAACATCAACCCATCCTGTTTTGAAAACATTATTGTTATCATTTAATCCAAGTTTTACATTTGCATCACAACTTTGCCCATAATCTGTCCAAGTCAATTTTACTTGGCCAACCATCAAACTATCATTAAAATCAAAAAAAACATTAGTGCTATTATTTAGGACATTCTTATTTAGATGAAGTTGTTTTGGAGGAGAATTACTTAAAACATTCTCATCAATTAATCCATCCAAATCATCATCAATTCCATTACAAGTTTCTGGAATAGTACAAATATTATTTATAACAATTTGCCCCGCAGGACATTGAGTTAAACGAACACACCGTGCTTTCATTTCAGTTTCATTACCATTTGTATATGCCCCTGCCAAAAAGTTATTTCCACAGTAAATATTTCTATCATTAAATTGGCCATCATAATAAGTTGTTGTAAACTCTCCTGAAAGATTAACACAACTAAAATTCATTTTATTAGCATTATATCTACAAGTAGTATTCATTCCAACAATACAATCAAATGCATAAACAACACTCTTAGCAGGACACAAAGCTTGACTATTTAAACCCGTTAATGAAATGGTTGAAGTTTGACTAGGTATTGTAGAAACAAAGTTTGGCAAGGCTTTACACTGTATGTAATCGTCTTGGGATTTATCAAAGTCATACCCGCCTAGTACTGGACCCGTGTCATATGCATACCCCACATTATTAGAATCAATTGAGCAATGCGCAAAATATGCAGCAGAAACAAAATTAAGAGCTAATACAAAAAAAACAACTGCAATTACCAAGGGTTCAATTTTCATAAATACCAAACTTCAACATTTTTCTTCAAAAAACTTTTTTATTTGATTAATTTCTTCTTGTTGACCAACAACCATTTGTAATTGAGTTACTCGAAGAGAATTTTTTGCTTCAGCACTTAGTGAATTAATTGCAGTAACTGCTTTTGCAGAATAATCCGAAGCCAGTGTAATTGAAGAAATTATTCCCTGTACTTCATTTGAACTACATTTAATTAATTTAGAATCTATTGGGGCAGAATCAATAATTGTTTTATTTAAATAATAAAATGCTTCTGCGGAGTAAAGTTCTGCTTCAATTATTTTTGCACTTTCCCCACCAGATTTAGATCTAAGGAGAGATAATTCGCTAATATAATCATTCATAGTAGTAATACTACTTGAATATCCACTAACAACAAAGTATTTTTGTTGAAGAAGAGTAAATTTAGAAAGAGCTTCTTTATCGGTTTGTGTAGGAGCCGTGCACCCGAATAAAAGTACTAATGAAATTGCAATTATTGCAAATGGAATAATTGTTTTGTTTAAACCCATGATATCTAGTTAAATATAGCTTAATTGGGTATTAAATCCTTTCTTTGGCATTCTAAAAGCCAGCTAAAGGCCAAAGCAGGACGAATTTTCCAAAAAATAAACTTAAATTTTCCAAGGGAAATTAGAACTTACCAAGTATTTTGTCAAATATGCCTTTTCTCTTCTTTGCGCTTTGGGTTTCTTTCTCAAGTTCTTCTAAGAGTTCTTTTTGTTTCTTTGTAAGGTTCTTTGGAGTGTCCACAATTACTTTTATGTATTCGTCCCCGCGCCCATCTTTATTGAGTTTTTGTATTCCTTTTCCTTTCATTTTGAATATTGTCCCAGTTTGTGTCCCTGCTGGAATTTTTAGATCCGCTTTTCCTTCAAGAGTTGGAACTTCAACAGTTGCTCCAAGTGCAGTTTCAGTAAAAGAAACTGGTATTTCAGCGTAAATATCTTCGTCATCTCTTTTGAATATTTCGTGCGGCTCAACTAATATTACAATAAATAAATCTCCTGCACCGTGTCTCCCCTCATGGCCTTTTCCAGATAAGCGTAAATGATTTCCATTATCAATTCCTGCAGGAATTTTTACATTAATTCTTGCTTGTTTTGCAACAAATGCATTTCCATGACAAGCAGCACATGCTTTTTCAGGAATTTCTCCTTTTCCACTACAAGTGTGACAAACTCCCTGAGTTTGGAATATTCCAAACGGGGTTCTTTGTTGTCTAACTTCAAATCCTCTTCCCTTACAAGTATGGCATTGTTTTAATTCTCCTTCAGCACCAGAACCATGACATTTTTCACATCGTTCTATTCTTTCATAAGAAATCTCTTTTGTTTCCCCAAATACCGCTTCATTAAAAGAAATATTTAATTCAAGTTTTACATTTGACCCAGTATCTCTTTTTTGTTTTCTACTTCCCCCGCCAAACATTTCGTTTATGTCAGAGAATCCGCTCCCAAATCCAAATTGATTGAAAATATCTTCAAAATCAAAATCTTGACCTTGACCAAATCCGTGTTGTTGGTATCCTTGGAAGTTCTTTGCAGCGTCCCCAAATTGATCATAATTTTGTTTCTTTTCAGGATCACTTAATACAGAATAAGCTTCATTTATTTCTTTAAATTTTTTCTCAGCGTGTTCTTCTTTTGAAACATCAGGGTGATATTTTTTTGCCAATTCCTTGTAAGCTTTTTTTATTTCTTCAGGAGCAGCACTTTTTTTCAAACCAAGAATTTCGTAATAATCCATTTTATCAAAACCCTAATTCTATAGCAACTGCACAAGCAATATTTTTAATGAAAAACATTTTTTGACTTTAACTTGCAAACCATGTTTCTTGTCGAAGAGGTTGTTTTTCTACTTTTTTTGGTTTAATGGAAAGTTTAGCCTTTGGTTTTGCAACCAAGGGCAGTTCAACTTCAGGATTTATTTTCTTTTTATCCATTTTACCAAATCCATTTTCTTTTTAATTAATTATTACCTTTTTATTTAATTATTTATTGCATTTTATTTTTTCTTTTCTTTATCTTCAAATTCTGCGTCAACTACTTTTTCTTTTCCATTAGTATTGTCTTCGCTTGTATTATTATTACTTGCGCCAGCGCCTGATGCAGCGCCATCTTGCT
>CAZOCW010000121.1:0-3328 GCA_964578405.1 uncultured archaeon
CGACCGAGGGCGTGTTTCGAACAAGCTTAAGTGTTCCAGCCTCTACACCGTAGACAGCTCTAGGATCGTCGTCAGTAATTATCTGGCGCCCATCAACTAACTCAACGATCTCTATCTCACGCTGATAGTGCTTACTCTGTTTGGGATAGAGTGGTAAACGATTTAGGAGTTCCAACAACTTCATTTAAGGCAACTGATCTTGTTGTTGTTGCTAGACCTATTAGATTTAAGGGAAGTTTAAAGAGAGTTAGAAGAGTTGTTGAAATTACTGAAATTAAAAAACATTGGAATATTGATCCTTCAAACGAAGGAGGATTACTCGATTTAATGAAATATGATGCTGCAAAAGATACTCTTGAATTAATGGAAGATAATTTGAAAGAAAGTGATTTGTTCCAAAAAATTCAAAAAACTAGCGGGTTAAGTGTTAGTGATATTTGGGCAGAAATTAGACTTAGAGGAAATGCAAAATTATTTTTAGTTGAACAAAAAAATGCTCTTTCACTCCCTTCACTTATTGAAGCTGAAAATTCTTCTTCCGCAACAAATAAATTACTTTTAATGAAAGAAGAAATGATTGAGGAAGAAGGAAAAGTAAATTATGAACAACTTTTAGGCCAGTGGAAGAATTGGGCATCAACTAGTTTAATTCCAAGACTTCAAAAAGCAAAACCTGTTAAAAAAGAAGAAGAATAAAATTAAAATGCAAAAAAATTATTGAGGAAGTTTTGGTTTCTTTGCATTTTTTATTGCATTTAATTTTCTAACGTGCGCTCTCATTAAATCGTTTGAACTATCGCCCACACTTTTTGAATAAAACAGCACATCATTTCGCAGCTCTGCAATTCTTCCTTCTCCGCGTCTTATTAAATCTCTGTTTCTAAATCGTTTTAATCGTCCTTCAGCTTTTAATTGTTTAATTCTTTTTTCAACAGCTAATAACTCTTCTCGTAAGTCGATTGATTCACTTCTAAATTTTTTTTGAGCTTGAGTAATGGGTCTAACTTCACTAGTAACTAAATAATCTCTATACCCTGCTCTTTCCCCGCCGTGAGTTAACCTTTCTTTTCCTCTTGCTTCATTTAAACTAAAAGCATTTCCGTATGGTGGCTTGTAATAGCCGTTCGTACCAACAGTGTTTTGTCTTCTTAAGTTTCTAACATCCGCTAGGTATTGTGCAACATTTTCTGATTTATATTGTGAGTGAGCAGTAGTCCTTAATGGAACACCAATTCTTCTAGCAAGTGCTCTAGATCTTACTAATTTTTTTGTTTTTCTTGGCAAATATCTCACAAAATCACCAAATATATTCTGCTTTCGAAGTTTAAAAACAAATCGTCATAAGTTATTGAAAAACGTTACTTGATCAAATTATTTTCTCATAACAATTATACTCGCCAGGCATATATTGAGGCATTCTAATTACCCCAACTAATTGGTAACCCAGATTTTCATAAAATTTATTTGAAACTGAATTATTTTTGTAAGTGTCAAGTCTAATACTTTTTGATCCTTCATTTTTTGCCAACTCTTCCGCAAAAGCCATTAATTTTTTTGCATATCCTTTCCCTTGTGCTTGCGGAGATACTGCTAAACGATGAACTAACAACGGATTTGGATCATTAATTTTCCACTTAACTAATTTATACTGCTCATCCCCAGTGTGATTTAGTAAAACCCCCGCAACTATTTTTCCTTCATCAACTAAAACGTAATGATTATTACTTTCTATTCCTTTTTGAATAGTTTCTTTTGAAGGGTGATGAGCAGGCCATTGTTCAATTCCTGCTTTGTTCATTTCTTCTTTACAATCAAGAACAATTTTGAACAAAGAATCAAAATCAGCAAGTGTAGCTTTTCGAATTTCCATACAAAGAGCATTAATAAAACAACTTAAATTTTTTCCTATTGGAAAATCTGTCCAGGAATTTGAGTGCCACGAAAACAAAATAAAAAGTTTTGAAAAAGAATTGCTTCTTTTATCGTAGTCTTACAGCTTCAAGATTTCTTATTGCAGAAGCGCTTATTCCGAATTTAGCTGCAGTGAATTTAGAAAATTCAACAGCCCTCATTGGGTCACCGTGATCAACTAAAACTTTCTTTGGCTTTGGTTTTAGTGAAGCAACGTAGGAAGTTAATTGATTAAAGTCAGCGTGTCCTGAGAATCCATCAATTGTTTCTATTCTCATTTTAACTTCTATTTTCTTTGTTTTTCCATTATCAGAAATTGGGAAAGTTTTAAGTCCTTGTTGAATTTTTCTTCCAAAAGTTCCTTCAGCCAAGTATCCAACGAATACTAAAGTATTTGCAGGGTTTTCTGCAAGTTTGTAAAAATAATCCATTACTGGTCCGCCGTTCATCATTCCACTCGTAGTAACAATAACAGCCCCGCTTCCTGCGCAAATTTTTTCTCTATCATCTTTCTTTGCTTCTTTAAATAATGGAGAATCAAATGGCGAATCATTTGTTAAAATTCTTTTTTCAAGTGATTGTCTTAAGTATTCAGGATAAGCTGTGTGTATTGCACTAGCTTGTCTCACCATTCCATCAACGTAAATATTATTTTTTTCGGTAAGTAGTCCTTGCTTGTAGAAACTTTCAATTACCATGCAAAGTTCTTGTCCTCTTCCAACTCCAAATACAGGGATTAATACATTTCCGCCGAATTGAGTTGTCTCTTGAATTATTTCAAGTAACTTTTGTTCAGCATCTTGTTTTGACATTTGGATTGCGTCTTTTGATCCATAAGTACTTTCAATAATTAAAGTTTCAATTCTTGGATATTTAATATCAATATTATCAAACAGTCTTGTTGGTCCGTATTTTATATCTCCGGAGTAAACTAAATTATGCATTCCTTCCCCAATGTTTAAGTGAACAGAAGCAGATCCTAAAATGTGTGCTGCATTGTGTAAAGTTAAACGCATATCAGGCGCAATATCAGTTACTTCTCTGTACTCTCTTGTGATTGTGTGCATTAAAGTATTTTTTACATCTTCTTGTGTGTATGGAGCGTTCTTATCATTTGCAAGTGTTACATCAATATAATCAAATTGAAGTAGAGTCATTAAGTCTCTTGTAGGTTCAGTACAATACACTGGTCCATCAAAACCCATTCTAAACATGTATGGTAATAATCCTGAGTGATCAGTGTGTGCGTGTGAAATTATTATTGCATCAATTTCACTTAATGGATAACCAAGTGCATCAATGTACGGATAAGGATCTTCAACACTATGACTTAAGCCAACATCTAAAATTACTTTAGTACTTTGAGTTTCAACAAGCATACAACTTCTTCCAACTTCTCTAAACCCGCCAAGTGCAG
>CAZOCW010000122.1:0-3326 GCA_964578405.1 uncultured archaeon
TTTCACAATTCCGTTGTGGAAAGAGTGCGTAAGCATGTTCTCCACAACTACTTTCTTTCCAATTCTGGCTTTTAGAATTGAAACAACAAAGTTGAATGCGTTTGCCGCCCTATCACTTTCAATCAAAAATGCTTCTGGATCTTTAAACAAACGAGCTTCATCAATAATGTATTTTTGTAAATCTGTTGAAGAAGATTTTGAACAAAGTTTTTCAATTTCTTTTGCTTTCTTTGAAAACATTTTTCTTATTTTAACATTGTGGGGGTTAGATAATTGAATTTGTGAATAAAGTTCAGGATTTTGGAGGATTACTCTTGCCATTCCGCTCAAAAACAAATTGTAATTAGGAGTACCAAATTTTAGAGTATCTTTCAAATTAAGTCCTGTTTCTTTTATTACTGCTGCTGAAACAAATTGAGAATAATGAGTTAATCCTTGAACAACTGCAAGAGTTTTATCGTGCTCTTCTGCACTACAAACAAAAAAGTTTGCTCCGGATTCAATAAAGAATTTCTTTAATACTTCTAAATTCTTTCCGCCCTTAATTACAACGCAAGGCACTGGTTGCCCAACAAGAGTGCTAATTCTTGGGCCGTGCATCGGATGAATGGAAGCAAGTTCTATTTCTCTTTTCTTTAATTTAGCTAATTCTTTAACTACCCCTTTTTTTACTGAGCAAAGATCAACTAAAAGAGTTTTATTTGCGATTTTTGAAGCAAATCTTTTTATCATAGCAGGAGCTGCTTCGTTTGGAACTGAGAGAACTACAATATCATAAGAACCAAGTGCAGTACCATCATCCCAAGTAAGTCCGTTTTTTTGAGCAAATTTTCCACCAACTTCACTATCTCTTCCAGTAATGGCTACATCAAAACCATATTCGGAGAATTTCTTTGCATAAAATGCCCCAAAGGAACCTGTTCCACCAACAATAAGAATTTTCATAACAAAACCAAAGATTGAACTTATTTTAAATGAATTTAACCCCAAATTTATTTACTTTTTTAAATATGCTTCAAGTCTATCTACGTGTCTAATTTCTTCTTGCATAATAAACAATAATATTTCTTTAACTGCCCCGCTAGTTTTTGCAGCAGTTTTCTTGTAATCAACCACAGTTTTATGTTCAAAATCTACATCCATTTGAATAATTGTATTTGAATCAGAACTTAATTTTGGAACATCAACTGGATGTTCTTTTACAATTATATTTGCTTTATTCAAAAGCATTCCAATTGCTCTTGTATGCCATTCTTCTTGTTCGTAAAGCCACTTAATTGTTTCAAATATCTCCCCATCAAATTTTCGCATTTCCTGAAAATATACTCCTCTTGCAGTAAGTTCCCAATCATAAAGTCTAATCAAATCATCCTTTACTTTCAGAACATCCTCTTTTTTAATTTTCAAAAATAGTGCACTTGTGTCAGATTCCATGACTATTACAAGAATAACTTAATATAAAATACTTTCTCTAGAAATAATATTCAAAAGGAAGTGGTGGTAAAATGGGAATCGGTAAAAAACTAGTGGTTGGAGGAGTAATTGCCGTTGGTGCAATTGGTATTATTGGAATACTTGCAGTAATTTTAATTTTAGGATACTTAGGGTTTATGCCTGGAGTTTCTGATTTAATGGGAACTAATAAACCAACTGATTTAGGAGTAAAATATTCTGAAGCAAATTATGCAGCAGGATTAGCAAAAGTTCCTGGAGCACAAGTACTAAATCCAGAAGCACTTTGCATTACTTGTCCTTACACTTCAACTGGATCTGTGCCAGTTAATACAAGTTTTACTAATGAAGAGTTCACAGCAATGCTTAACAAAAGAAATTCAACTAAAGGTCCATTAAGGGATGCGCAAGTAAAATTCAATGCTGATGGTACTATGGAAACTTCAGGGATAATTAATGATCCAAGAGTTACTGGACCAGTTTACGTAAAAGCAAAAATTGAAAGCGTTTCAGGCAAATCAGTTGTAATAAAAGTAGATTCTGCCAAAATGGGAAATCTACCAATACCTGAAGATCAATTACCAGTAGTACAGGATATTGCAGAAAAAGCTATAGCTGATACTTTTGCGAAAAACCCTGGACTTAGTATCACAAGTCTTTCTATTGAAAATGGACAAATCAAATTCAATGGAACTTTACCAGAAACAGTAACTGGGGACCCAAATGTTATTCCTGAGGAATATCAATAAAATAATAAAAACTAATTTAGGTTTTGTGGCATTTTGCCACAATTCCGAACTTTTATAAACGTTAAGATTAAAACTTATTTTAGTACTCATTAAAGGTTATAGATTATGGAATTAGAATTTTTTACACACATATTTTTGGGCAATACGCTTTTACAATACCTGTACTTCTTCTGCGCAATTGCAGGGTCAATTATAATTGGAAAGACAATAAGTTGGATATTTGAAAATACTCTTACTAGACTTGCAAAAAATACCCAAACTACGATTGATGACTTTTTAGTAATGGCTCTTAGAAAACCAATTACGGTAATTATTACCCTTGTTGGAATTTATTTTTCTTTTAATTTATTAACTCTTGATCCAAACACAATAATTTGGGTTAACCAAGCATTCTATGTTGCATTAACTGTATTTATTGCTTGGTTTGCAACAAAAATAGCAGATTCTTTCTTTGAAAAAATTTTAAAACCGGCTGCACAAAAAACTGATTCAAAAATCGATGACCATGTAATGCCACTTGTTTCAAAAGCGGTTAAAGTAATAATTTGGGCAATAGCAGGGATTACAATTCTAAGTAATTTGGGGTATAATGTTACTGCAATTTTAGCTGGACTTGGTATTGGGGGACTTGCTTTTGCATTTGCTGCACAAAAAACTATTGCGGATGTATTTGGAGGAGTAAGTATTTTGTTTTCAAAACCCTTCATTATTGGAGACACAATTGAAATTAAATCAATGGGATTAATTGGAGAAGTAACTGAAATTGGAATTAGAAATAGTAGAATTAGGGACCCTGATGGAAGAATTAACACTATCCCAAATTCTGATTTATCAGCAAGTGTAGTAAAAAATATTGCTTCAGAACCTGAAAGAAGAATAGTTACAAATCTTGGACTTACTTACAATACTTCTTCAAAGCAATTAACTAAAGCAAAAGAAATACTTGCAAAGATTATTAGTTCAACTAAAGGATGCGAAAAGAAAGAACCAGTTATTTATTTTAATGACTTTCAAGCTTCAGCAATTAACATTCAAGTAATCTATTTCATTGCTGATAAGAAGAACTGGCAAAAAGTACAAGACAGAGTAAATATGGAAATTAAAGAACAAGTTGAGAAGAATAAA
>CAZOCW010000123.1:0-3315 GCA_964578405.1 uncultured archaeon
GCAAAAGTGTGGTCAATATGTCGGCACTTTTTTGCTGCACTTGGAATGGAAGCAAGGCGAAGCCACTTTGAATTTTGTGAATGCGCCATGACATGGAGTGGTGTTTTGTGAACAAAAGGGTGGTGCTTTCATGTCGTTTTGTAAATAACCTTTTAAAAAAATCTATATTCATCTTTTAAATGTATTTTATTCAACTTCCCAAACGAACTGATTTGTATTGTTCAAATCTATAATTGCTGTATTGCCTTCCTTTAATTCGCTCCCAATTATCATATTGGCAAGTGGTGTTTCAATATAATCCCTAATTACTCCCAATAACGGTCGTGCACCATATTCAATATTATACCCTAATTCTGACAATCTTTCTTTTGCTTTTGAGGTTACTTTTAGTTTAATACCTTTTGCTTCAAGCATTTTTACAACTTTTTTGAAATGAATGTCAAAAATTAGTGAAATAACATCTTTATGTATAGGAGCAAATGGAATAACTTTATCGAGCCTGTTGATAAATGCAGGAGGAAAATAAGCCTTCATTTCTTCCTTGATAACAGCTTCACTTAGTAACTTATTTTCTTTTTTGAATGCTTCTATAATAGGCTCACTGCCAATGTTTGAAGTAAAAAGAATTATTGAGTTTGTAAAGTCCCCTTCCTTTCCCAATTTATCATGGAGTTTCCCTTCATCCAAAATTTGGTAAAAAATCTTAAAAACACCTGAATGTGCTTTTTCAATTTCATCAAAAAGCACCACGGAATATGGTTTTTGTCTAATTTCATTAACAAGTAATCCTCCTTCTTCATACCCAACATAACCGGGTGATGCTCCATGCAATAAAGACACGGATGCTTCCTCTGTAAACTCCGACATATCAAATCTCAACATAGAATCTTCATCCTGAAAAAGATAATCTGCCAGGGTACGAGCCAATTCTGTTTTTCCCGTTCCTGTTGGACCCACAAGAAAAAATGATCCAATCGGCTTATTTTGCTTTCTTATTCCGGCTCGTGAACGGCGAATTGCTTGTGCTATTTCTTTGATTGCAAGTTCCTGCCCAATAACCCTGGATTGTAACTCGGTTTCAATTTTAAGTAATCTTTCTTGTTCACTTGACTGTAATTTACCTATGGGTATTCCAGTCTTAAACGAGATAACAGCTGTCAGATCCTCTGAAGTTAAATTTACCGATATATTCTTTGCTTTTTCTGATAAATCTTTAATAGTATTGTTAATAATGCTCTGCAATTTTTGAGAATTGTTTAAAGTGAGGTTTTCAGGATTATAATTTACTTTGGAAAGTAAAAGATAGCTAATTCTGTTATTGAGATTTGCGTAAAATTCCTTATAATTTTCTCTTTTTATTATAGGTGCTTCGTTTTTAATTTTCTCATTTAATTCATTAAATGAATTTGTAACATTATCTATTTCTCCAAAAGCCGATTCATTCGCCATTTGTAATGCCGCCATAGAACGATCCAGCAGATCGATAGCTACATCAGGCAACTTCCTGTCCTTACTGAATCTTTTAGAAAGCTGAATTGCATCTTTCAATGTTGTTAAATCAATATTTATTTGATGATGTTTTTCGTATTTTGGTATAATTGCATTTAACATGACCAGCGTTAAACTATCATTCGGCTCTTCAACTCTAATAACCTCGAACCTTCTTGAAAAAGCTTCATCTCTTTCAACATACTTGGCAAATTCATTTTGAGTAGTTGCACCAATTATAGTTAATTCACCTTTTGCTAGTTCAGGCTTAAGCAAATTAGCTGCACCTGAAGCGCCTCCCTGTTTATCAAGTAATAAATGAATTTCATCAATAAACAATATTGCTTTTTCTTGTTCTTTAATTTCTGTGATTATTTTTTTTAAGCGATCTTCAACTTCCCCTCTATAAGAAGCTCCTGCAATCAGTGAACCAAGATCCAACTCGAAGATTATGGCATTATCAAGCTTTTTTGTAACTTTTTTATCATTAATAGCCTGCACTAACCCATCAATAATTGCAGTTTTTCCAACACCAGGTTCTCCAACGAGAATGGCGTTTGGTTTGGTACGACGACTTAGTGTTTCAGTTATTAATCTAATTTCTTTATCCCGACCAACAACAGGATCTAAAACTCCATCTAATCCCAATTTAGTCTTATTCATGCAAAATTTTTCCAACGAGCTTTCGGATGATTTAAACGAACTAATATTGGAATGTTTTGAGGCAATACTATTACTTATACTTTGACCTTCTGATTGATTAAAAAAGATTTTTTTAATTTCCTCAGAATTAATAGGTAAAGTTTTTAGTTGTTCAAATGAATAACCAACACCTGGAATACAAATTGCTGCAAGTACACAATTTAGCTCAATATATTCAAAATTATATTGAATCCTAATATTTTCAGCCTCTTCGAATATGGCTTGTGTACTTGAGTCAAATGTAGGTTTATCAATAATTTTACTTGATTTTGGTAATTTTTGAATACGAAAGTCGAGCCAATTCTCAATGTAATAAACATCTTTACCTAATGTTTCCAAACTTTTCCGAATGGGAAGCCTTCTGTGCAAAATTGATTTCAACAAATGTGATGGAGAAATTTCACTATTTGAAAACTCTTTTACAAAAACTTCTGAAATTTGAATGGCATCTTTAAGATCTCCAGAATATTTATATTTTCCCATCCGTTAAATGTTAAGTGAAAAATTATAAAACTTTATCTGAAATAATTAAACTCTTATATCTTTGGTATTATATTTTTGCGTTGAAGTTACGAATAAATAAATCATTTTCAACTATAAATAATTTTTTTTTATGTAAGCATAAACTAATGGAATGATTTAAAGACACGCCAAATTTTATATTACAGATAATTGTATTGTGGTTTCCTTTGGATTCTTTGCTCAATTGCCTCAATAAAATAAGAAAAAAAATAATTGTTTCAGTCAGAAGTAGATTCCTGAATCACAATACCTTGACCAATAAAAATTCCCAGCAATAAAATCTTATAGTTAAATATATTGGCTCTTTATTAAGAATTTTAATACTGTGTAAAATAGAAGATCTTAAAATCAGATTACTATTACAAAACAGTTGTCCAATGATTATAGAATTGAGCAAAAGGCTGAAAGTAGGGATGATTTTGGGAAATAAACAAGTAAATATTTCACGTTTTTCTTCAAAAACTGAATCGGAATTACACATGAAGATTGAAACACTTAGGGCACGCCTATATTACAAGAAAACATTTATTCATAAATAGTCGAATCCCCTCCTGACTTGTACCCTTTCATTTTAGTGCGGTCTTAAGTATCTGATAATAAGCA
>CAZOCW010000124.1:0-3290 GCA_964578405.1 uncultured archaeon
GTGCTCTCCACCATCCGCTATTTCCGCAATGAATATGAAGAGCATATCCGGGAAAAACGCTGTCCGACCGGGGTTTGTGCCGGACTGGTCAGAGCGCCTTGCCAGAGCGCCTGTCCTGCCGGAGTGGATGTCCCCGGATGATTAAAAAAACCATACAAAACAGTAAATCCCACAATGTAACCTACAAAAGATATTACTGGGCTTAACAAATAAAATAAAATTGCTGCAATAAATGCCGGCAACATTGTTTGAAAAATAATCTTTTGCAATGGCAATTGCACATAGAAATCAATGTATTCTTTAGAATTGTTAGCCCTCTTTTTTAGTTCATCAAAAATTAGAGCGAACAAATAAATTGCGATTGAAATAATGAGTCCAATAATAAAAGAAGGATTTTCCAGTCTTTGAAAAACCACTACAAAAAAAGCAACTGTAAAAATTGTTAAAAAAACAGAAGTATAAGTAAAAAGCATTGACGCCAAGTAAATTTTTGAAAATCTACTTCGACTAATGTTTGAATATAAAGACCCATTCATAGTCATTGTATTTGCACTAACAAAATAATTCTTTAGAAAAATAAGTTTGATTATAGAATACCCAAAATAAACTAGCGCTTGAGCAAAATAAACCGCCCAAAGACCAAACGCATCAAATCCCAAATAGATACACGATGCAAAAACAATTAAGTTTTGTAGTATTATCCAAACACTTGCTTTAGGCAAATTAATCCATTTACGTTTAATTATACAAACACCAAAAGAGTAAGGAACAGGTTAAATAAAAAGCTAACTGCCACAAGTAGTTAGAAGCATTAAGAAGCAAGCATTATAATTGATTAGATTCATTAATTCACGTAGAAATTAGCAATAAAAGTGAAAATATATGAAGAACACTAATAAAGTAGAACTCCTTAGCGGAGTAGGGGATATGGCTTGCGCCATTGCAGCTGTGAAAAATGGAGCAAATGCAGTATATTTTGGAGTAAAAGGTTACAACATGCGAGACCTAGGAACAAATTTTTCAGAAAAAGAATTACCAAAATTAATGAAGTATTTGCACGAAAATAACGTTAAAGGATTTTTAGCACTAAATACAATTATTTATGATGATGAAATTAAAGAAGTAACAAAGATTCTCTCCGCAGCAAAAAAAGCAAGTATAGATGGAGTAATTCTTTCGGACATGAGTGTATTTGAAATTGCAAAAAAACTAAAACTTGAAATACATTTGAGTACTCAAGCAAGTGTTTCAAATGCATCAGCTCTTGCACATTTTGCTAAACTTGGAGCAAAAAGAGTGGTTCTTGCACGCGAACTAAATTTAGATCAAATAAAAAAAATTACAAAAGTAGCACATAAAATAAAAGTGAAAATTGAAGTATTCGTTCACGGTGCAATGTGCATTAGTGTTTCAGGCAGATGCTTTATGAGTCATGAGGCTTTTGGAAGAAGCGCAAATAGAGGGGAATGCTTGCAACCTTGCAGGAGAGCATTTTTCCTAGATGGTACTGCCCCAGATTATGAAAAAAAAGAAGTATACTTAGAAGGAGACACAGTAATGTCTGCTAAGGACATGAAAACAATCGAATTTTTAGACAAAGTTATTGCTAGCGGAGTAGATTCATTAAAGATTGAAGGAAGAACAAAACCTGCAGATTACGTTGCAACAACTGTAAAGTGTTATAGAGAAGCAATTGATTCCGTTTCAAATAAAACTTTTACACAAGAAAAAATACAAAATTGGAACAATGAACTAGAGAAAGTATACAATAGAGGTTTTTCAACTGGATTTTATTTTAACAAACCAACTGGAAAAGATTTAGCAAAAGGACAGGGAAGTTTTCAAACTCAAAAGAAAATTAATGTTGGAATAGTAAATAATTATTTTTCAAAAATAAATGTGGCTGAAATTAAATTATATGAAGCAGTCGGAGAACTTAAACTTGGGGATAAAATAATTATTGAGGGAGAAACAACTTTTATTGAACAAACAGTGGACTCAATGCAACAAAACCATAAAGTGGTTAACGTTGCAAAGGCAGGCGAAATGGTCGGGATAAAAGTTAATGATAGAGTGCGACCTAATGACAAAGTATTCGTTCTTCAGGAGCGAAAGGACAAAAAGAAAGAATAAATACTTCTTTTACCTCTTTTAAGTATGGATTTTGGTTTACCTAACTTCTTCGGATTTGCATATTCGCAAGACCAATTAAACCTCCTTAGCCTTTTGAAAGAATCAAAACAAAAAAATGGAAAAAAACTTGTTTTAATGAGTGCTCCTGCTTTTGTAGTAGATTTTGAACACAAAACTTTTATCCCATTGATGAAAGGATTAGGATTTGACAAAGTAACCGAACTTACTTTCGGCGCAAAAATAACAAACCAACAATACCACAAATACATTAAACAAAATAAGTCAAAACAAGAAAAATTTATTTCAAGTGTTTGTCCGGCTTCAGTTGAACTAATAAAAAATCAATTCCCTGAAATGAAAAAATATATATTGCCTTTTGATTCCCCAATGTGCGCAATGAGTAAGATTGTGAAAAAAAGTTATCCAAATCACACAATTGTGTTTTTAGCACCTTGTTCTGCAAAAAAAATAGAAGCTTCAAAACTTTTAGATAAAAAAGGAAAAAAAATAATTCAAGCAGTAGTAACATTTGCAGAAATGAAACAAATTATTGCAAAAGAAAAAACAATTCCATTAAATGTTTCAAATGAGTTTGATTCTTTTTCAAATGAATACACAAAAATATATCCTCTTGCAGGAGGACTTTGTGGAACAATGAATACAAATGGAATTTTAGATAAAAAAGAAATGATATCTTGTGATGGATACCTAAGCATTCAAAGAGCATTCAAAAGAAAATCAAAAAAAATATTTTTTGATTTATTATTTTGTAATGGGGGGTGTATTGGTGGACCAGGAGTTGCATCAAAACTACCAATTTTTTTAAGAAAACAAAAAGTACTAAATTATACTAAATCATCTTCTAAAAAAAATTTAAATGGAAAAGCAGGACTTGAAAAATACACAAAAGGAATTAGTTTTGAAAAGAAAATTGAATAATTATTTACCCTTATTTTTGGTCCGCAAGAAAAGAAAATACTTTATTAATTTAGTTTAAGCGGATTTGTTTTTAGTTGTAAAGACTTTATTTTACTAAGGTTCAAATAAAAAGGGTTATTTTCTTTATCAAGCAATATTGCTCGATTAAAATCTTTTTCAAACCGAACAAATCGACCAGTATAATTTTTCCCACTGTTTGAAACAGCAAAAACTTGCTG
>CAZOCW010000125.1:0-3246 GCA_964578405.1 uncultured archaeon
ACCTTTAGATTTGCAGTTGCAAAATCATTCACTGTTTTATATTTTTTGAACAAAGTACTTGTAACTTTATTCACTTGCGCATCAGTACTTTGAGCTGAAAGAATAATTGCACAAAGCATTTGTGCATCAGTAGAATGATTCAAAAATAACAGAGGAACGTTCGAATAATTCTTTTTTAATTCAAAATAGATCTTTTTTGCACGAACTTGAGTAGAAGAAACAACCATAAAAATCACTAACAATTATTTGAACTCAAATAATTTTCTTTGAAACCCACTATTCTCATCAAAATTTGAAACTCGAACACCCACTCTTCTAACACTTGAAAGAGTTTCATTTAAATATTCGCGCAAAAGATTATGAATGATTTCTTGCAAATCTTCAATAGAAGAAATTGGCTCAAGTTTTGTTTTTGATTTAGTCACAGTTTCCATTTTTTCAGTAACAATAATTAAAGAAACTGTTTTGAATCTTTTTTTAAGTTCTAACAATTCCTTGTAAAGAAGTACTGAGAGAAAATCAATATTTTGAACAACGTAATCGTATTCTCTTGAATCCTGTTTTATTGTCATCATTCTAGAAAGTTGCTGTTTTTCTCTATTAACCTCAACTTGACGATCGTCTTTTCCAAATGCAAAATCATAAAACTTTACTCCGTTCGCTTCCCCAAACCAATTAATTAAATCAACACGTTGAAATTTTTTAATATCAGAAATAAGCAAAATATTGTGCTTTTTGAATTCCTCTTCAGTTTTTGGCCCGACCCCATGCAATGCAGAAACCTTTTGCTTTGAAAGAAAATTATCCACTTCAATAGGTTTTACTGCAAAAAAACCATCGGGTTTTTTCATTGAGGCTGCCATTTTTGCAATTAATTTATTTGGCCCAAGCCCAATTGAACAAGTCAAACCTAATTCGGATTTAATCCGTTGTTTAATTTTATTACAAATTTCAATTGCTTTATCATAATCAGAAGGATTTGTTAAATCAAAATATGCTTCATCCACAGACACTTGTTCAACTTTCTCACAAAAGAAATCCACAATTTCAAAAACTTTTGTTGAAATTTCCTCATAATATGGTTTATCTGCATTAATGAAAACAGTTTCTTTATTTGCAAGTTTTTGAGCTAACGAAAGAGGCATACCAGAACTAATTTTTAATGCACGAGCTTCATAACTACAAGTAGCAATTGCCCCAGAGTTTTCCCTAAGTGAGGGCATTACGATTACAACTGGCTTTCCCTTAAGTTCTGGCTTTCGAACTATTTCGGCTTGTGCATAAAAGTAATCCAAATCCAATAAAGCTATAATTCGTTCCATTCCAACCAAACTCTCTATTAGATCTATTCCTTCAACACTTTTTTAATTGATTCCAAATACCTAATTATTATGAAAAACAATGAAAAAGAAAGCTTAGTAAAAGAACTTTATGAAAAATACCCCTACCCCTCAAGGGATGACCCTAGCGAAGAGGATGTAAAATACTTTGCCAAATGGGTGGTAAAGATATTTGGGGAGAATATTTCTTTTTGGAAAGGAAAAACTGTTCTTGAACTTGGATGCGGAACTGGAGAACTTGGATGTGGATTAGCTCTTTGTGGTGCAAATGTAATTGGAGTGGATTTTAGTTCAACTTCAATATATCACGCAAATGATCTTGCAAAAAAACTTGGAATTATTAGTAAAACAAAATTTATTGAAAAAAATCTTTTGAAAATCACTCCCACTGATTTTAATGGAGACAAATTTGATGTTTGTATCGCACTTGGTTCATTACACCACACAATTGCTCCACGAAAAGGATTTGAAATACTTTCTTCAAGAGCAAAACCAAATGGACTTGTAATTGTTGGATTATACAATAAATACTCAAGGGCACGACAAAGAGTTAGACGAATTATCTTACGAGCATTTTGTGGAAACGATATTGAAAAAAGAATTGAATTCGGAGAAAAATATTTTGGCACAAATGGAAATAAATCTTGGGCTGCAGACAAGTATGGACAAGTGCATGAAAGTTATCACAGCATTAATGAATTATTAAAATGGTTTAATGAAGAAGGACTCAATTTTGTTTCCTCAAAACCAAAATTCAAATTACCAATAGTGGATGAAATTAAATGGATGATTGAAAAAAAAGAAGCATTTTTTGTAATGGTTGGTAAGAAAAAGGACAAGAAGTGAAGCGAGGGAAAGGTTTAAAACAACATATGAATGAACTTTCATTTATCTTTGAGGTGTTAAAAAATGGCGAAAGTAACAGTATATTCTACAAGTACTTGTCCTTACTGTGTAATGGCAAAAGATTGGTTGAAAGGAAAAAAAGTTGAATATGAAGATGTTAATGTTGGAATCAACCAAGAAAAAGCACGCGAAATGATTACAAAAAGCGGGCAAATGGGAGTTCCAGTAATTGATATTGATGGAGAAGTAATTATTGGATTTGACAGACCAAGAATGGAAACTGCATTAAAAAATAAAAAACTAGTATAAAGACAATTATTTAATTTGAAACTGCCTCATTCATCAACAAGTAGTGTGGATGAGTGCATTAACTTTTTCTCCACGTTTAATATCAGCATTAATTCTATCTACGGCCAACGGAGAAGGCAAAATAACTAACGCAGTTCTTTGTTTTAAAATAGTTTCAGCATCAGGATTTAATTTCAAAAGACTTTCATGACCAATTCCAATTATTACTTCCCAAGGATTTCCATGCAAAAGTTCTTTTGCCTCATCAATATCTACAACATGAATAGAACCATATTTTTTAGTTAATTTATCATAATTCCGGGGAGTAACTTTCCCATCAACAAATAGAATATCCCTAAGTTCAGTGCCATCAAATGAGATTTTTCCCCATTCAAGTTTAAATTGTTGAATAAGTGGAGGCGCCAAAAAAATCACTTCAAACTAAATCTTTAATTTGCCTTCAAAGAATTTGAAATAAATCATTAAAACAACTATTAATCCTGCAAGAACAACCCACCATTGTCTTGTCAAATCAACTTCAATTAATTTCATTGCTTGCATTCCAATTTCAATTAATAAAATCATTAACCAAAGTAAAACTGCCCAAAAAATTGCTTTCTTCCACCAAACATTAACAAACATTGCTCGACTACGAGTGTGTGAACTAGTTTGTTGTAAAGGAACATCCTCAGCCCCTTCTTCTAAATTTTCTTCCCCATCTTCCCCTGTTTCATCGTCCATTGGTTCACCAAATTCATCATCAGTCCCTTCT
>CAZOCW010000126.1:0-3238 GCA_964578405.1 uncultured archaeon
ATTGATAATAATTCTGGCCACCAAATAAATAATATTGTGGTAAATGTTGAGAGTTCTGCTGGAGGGAGTAAGTATTTTGTTAATGGGGCAAAGGATATTACTGAATCATTTTTAGCACCAGGACAGAGTTATGAGTTTGTTGCCTCTCAACCAATTACTGATTCAGTTGATTATTTAGTTAGAATAAATGGATCTTTTAATAGAGAAATACAACTTAATTTCCCGCTTGATGAATCTACTCTTGATCCAGTTAAAGCTGAAGTAAGTATTCCTTCAAGATTATATTTAGGGGAAAAGTTTACTTATCCTGTTAAACTATGTAATACTTCTAATTCTGAACTTGGGGAAGTAATTTGGCTTGAGACTGCAGAAGAAGGGGCATTTAAGGAAAGCTTTTTTGAGAGGGGTACTGCATTAAAGTTAAACGAATGCAAAACAATATATTCTACTTTGACACCAAATAAACTTGGAGAGATACAAATAATGTTTATACTTAAAGTTGGTTCTCTTGAGAAGAAAAACTCTAAGGTAATTACAGTGGTTGCAAAATAATTTTTTAATGAATTTTTGATTAAAGGTGAATGAAAATGGGTAAACAAGAATCAATTATTGATGTTATTCAAAAAATGGTTCAAGAGGGCCAAAGTAGAGAAAAGATTCTTTCTACACTTAAGGATTTAGGGGTTAATGAAGAACAATCAAAAAGATTACTATTGATTGCTGAGGCAGATACTTTTACTCTTCTTCGAAAAGAAATTAATAATTTGGTTAAAGAAGAAATGATTTCTCAAAAGAAAGACTTTGAAGAGGATATTAGAAAGGATTTATCTTTAATTGAACAGGAAGAAAAAATTACTGTTGCAAATATTGCAACAACTCAATTAAAGGAAGTTAAGAATGATATGATGTCAGAATCAAGGGGATTTGAAGATAGAATTAATCGTGTAATTAATGAATCTCAAAAAACTGTTTCTTTAGTTAAAGTTGCGCTTGATTCACTTAATTCAAGATTGGCTCA
The DNA here is from genome assembly GCA_964578405.1 of uncultured archaeon. Taxonomy (GTDB): domain Archaea; phylum Iainarchaeota; class Iainarchaeia; order Iainarchaeales; family JAAZKV01; genus JAAZKV01. The sequence continues at coordinate 1,019 of CAZOCW010000126.1, forward strand.
AAGCGAACTTGATGTTGAACAAATGAAAGTACACAAATTTAGAAAAACTTCAATTGTTTTCTCTTACGGAATGCTTGCTATCGGAGTAGTTCTTTTAGGAGTGGCTGGATTTTTGATGTTCACAAAATGGGGCGCACTTGACGCTGGCCAAATAATTATTATTGGAATTTTAATGCTTGCAAGTATTGTGCTAATGTTTGCTTCGATAATTGGTTAGTTTTTGTTTTCGAAGTTTGTCCTCGAAGAGGATTTGCTTCGATAATTGGATAGTTCCTAAAGTTCAATTTTATCTATAGTTGAGTTAGTTTAACCTGATCAAATTTAGTTATATTTTTCATAATTTTTTATTTTTCCAAAAAACCCCCAATTTTTAAGAAAATTAAGCGAGTGCACTGGTTTTTTTAATCTTTTTATAAAATCGTCAATTTTTTGATATTTAGGTTCCTTTTTAAGTGTTTTCCTAAGGGTGTTATTTATTGGGAAAATAGGGTAAACTAGGGAAGTGAATACAATGGCTGAAATAGACAAAAAACGAGCTAACGAAGAAGAGGATGAGGAAGAAGAAGAGGAAGAAGAAACCCCTCAAAATGCTGATTTAAAGGAATCTAGTGAAGATAAAGAGGATTCTGTTGATGAAAACACTACTGCTGAAGCTATTGACGCTGACGAGAGTAAATTGCCATTTCCTAGAGCTACAATCACTAAACTAGTTAGAAAGGACATTTCTAAGGGTAAACAAATCAAAGGGACTGTTAAGGACGAAATGAATCTTTGGGTATCCAAAATGGTTGAAAGAGTGGCAAAGAAAATGGATTCTCAACCTTATACTTTTGTTAATTATGAAATGCTAAAAGATGCAGTTGCTCCATACGAGGATATTGCTGGAATTAATAAACAAAGAGAAGAACTTGTAAAAAAAATTAATTCAATTAAAGAAAATTGTGATTCTGTAATAACAGAGATTGATAAAGAAACAAAATCAAAAGCAGTTTTGCTAAAACTTGATGAGGAAGATTTACCTTTTCCTAAAGCTACAATCACAAATAAATTAAGAAAATTCCTTGATGAAAGAAAAACAATTAAGGGTCCTGTAAAAAGAGGACTTAATGTTTGGATGGGAAATATTGTTTCAAGAGTAAGTAAGAAAATGGATTCATTCCCTTACCCGTACGTTGATAGATCAATGTTTAAAGAAGCAATCGAACCATATGAAGCTGTTGGAGAAATAGAACTTGAAAAAGAAAGAATTATTCAACAAATGCAATCAATCAAAACAGCATGTGATTTATTAGTAATGGAAATTGATAGAAAGTTTAAGGTTTAAATTTTTTTATTTTCTTGACCTTAAGCTTTTTCTCGTTGGTAGTGTCCTTCATGACTGACAAATATGATTTTAGAGTTCCTCAAAAAGCACTAATTTTTCATAAAGGTAAATGTCTGACAATAAAACGTAGTTCTACTGCAAAAGCTTACCCAAATTGTTGGGATTTTCCTGGTGGAAAACTTGAACACGGAGAAAGTCCAATGGATGGATTAAAACGAGAGGTATTAGAAGAAACTAATTTAGAAGTTAAAATAATTAAACCAATTTTTGTTCACTCTGAAGAAAATACTCACTTTGCTTATGTTGTTGTTTTTGAATGTGAATTAATTGGAAGCGAAGAAATTACTCTCAGTAAAGAGCACACTGAGTTTAAGTGGGTAAAAAAAGAAGAACTTCTTGCAATGGAAACAGAACCATACATTAGACATTTGTTTTCTTGATTAATTTTTGACAAATCAGTCCATTAGTCTTATTTTCCGTTCTTGTAAGTATTAAATACTAGTTTTGTTTTATTCTAATCATGCGTTTAGCAATTTTTGCGGTATTGTTCATTTCGATTATTTCTTTTGCATTAAGTGCAAATAGTGAACTTGTGAGATATTATGATACTACTATTGATTCACATGCGTGTGATGCAAATTCAGTAAAATGTGCTTATGTAAACTCAATACTTATTGATTCAACTTATTTAGCAAATTGCTCAAGCGGGTTTAGGATTTTGGGTTTAAGTGATGCGACTAATGCTCATGCTGAAACTTATTTGACAAATAATTATTCTACAAATATTTGTATGAAAACAGATATTGTTTCAGCAGGAACTTGTCATTATTCTTCTACTTTTCCTTCTACTTGTAATGCTGATGAGGATTGTTTATTTGCATTGAGCGGAGCAACTA
>CAZOCW010000127.1:0-3227 GCA_964578405.1 uncultured archaeon
ACGTTTAATCAAAAAAGTATTTGATTCGCTTGAAGAGGATGAAAAAGTAGAGATTGCAAAAATGCTTATTGGAACGAAGTGAGGCTTTTTTTCCAATTTAATTCAAATTTAATAAGTTATTTCTTTCCTTCAGCTTCTTTATTCATTCTTTCAAAAAAATCTTTCATGAATTTACTTCTTTCTTGTGCAATTTTTTTACCTTCTTTTGTAAGCATTTTTTCGTGTAATTTACTGTTTGAAACTAAAAATTCTCTATATGCTGTATCATCTTTTGAATAAGGGGTTGTATTTTTCAAATCAACATTCTTGTCGTGTAATCTTGCGCCAATAACACTTGCAAACATAAATAATCTTCCCACTCCATGTGCGCCAAGTCCATCAATTTTATCAGAGTCAAATAATATCTTTGCTTCAAGAGAGAATGGTTTTTTGTCAGTTTTATTCCGGTGTGTTTCTATGCAATGAGTTACTGCATCTATTGTTTCCTTTGGAAGGTTATATTTTGCAAGTATTTGACTAGCTATTTGTGCTCCCTTAGTGGCATGGCATATAGTGCCTTTTAATTTCATTTCTTCAGGCTTACAAATATCATGTAAAATGGCAGAAAGTTCTAAAACTTCAAGGTTTGCATGCTCTTTTTTTCCAATATGCATGCATAAAGCAAGCACCCGTTCTGTGTGGTCCCACGCATGGCAGCCATTAGCATCGTTAAAATAGCTCTTTGCTTCATTCTTAATATTTTCAATTACAGCTTCTTTCATGAAGAGAACGTATTGAATTCATTTATAAAGCTTTTCAGTTTCAATCTTTCTAGAATGTCTGAGTTGTTTTTCAGGCAAAAACGGTGAAATGAATGGCTACAAGATCAAAGGATTCTAGCAGGTTTAAGAAAACAAAGGCTAGACAAAGATGGAAATGGACTAAGAAAAAAGCTAAAAGACAAAGAAGGAAAAAGAGATACTTAAGACAAAGAGCTAGATCATAAAGTCACAAGGACTATGGATCAAACTCATTTTGTTGCCTGTTGGATTTTTTCAATTGGCAACAAAACTTGTTTTTTTATTTAAATTTCTATTTGTTAATAACTTTAAGTTAGACTATTTTTACTAAAGAAGAGTTAAACTAATTTTTAATTTAATAATTAATCTATTATAAAATTTAATACTTGATTTATCTTGAATTTAGAATAAAGTGCTTTTTTTTAATTAAGGGAAGAAAAACAAAATTACTAAGTTAACAATGATGAACATTATTGTCAAAAAGTAAGTCATTCGGTATGATGATTTCATATCTGCTTTTCCTGGATGTAATACTGCGTTTATCAGCGAAGGAGTAAGAAGGAATTGAAGCACAACTGCAATAATTGCCCACACATATTGAATTGGAATAAAACCTAACCAAAATAATTGTAAAGTTGCTCCGTTAATTAAAAGTGCAATATATGATATTCCTGCAATTCCCATTGCACCATAAGAAAACAACTTAACTTTTTGTTCAGACATTAAAGCAACACTACTTTTCATTTTTACTTTTTCATCATGTTTCTTTGAGAACAATCTGTATAAAGAATATCCGCTAAATTGAATTCCAACAACAAATAAAATTGGTAATATTGGGAGTGTCATTGAAATTAAAGTGCTTAATGGGATGAATAATACAATTCCTGAAAAGTATCTAAAAAATGGATTGATCATTGATCCTGAGATAACATCAAAGTATTTTCTAGATTTTAGTCTGAATGGTTTTGTAGTGTAAAGTAATTGATTTACTACCATTGCAATTAGACAAATTATGAGTCCATCTTTTTGTAAAGCAAATGCAATAACAAATGAAATTAATATTAGTGCAATTGAAAAAATAATTCCTTGATTTGGAGTAACTTTTCCACTTGGGATTGGCCTTTTGTTTTTAACATCGTGAATCAAATCAATTTTCCAATCCGTCCAATCGTTTAATGCGTAAAGTCCTGACCATAGTAAAGCAACTGAAAAGAAACCTTCAATAAAAATTAGGGGATTAATAACTCCAGAGTAAGTGTAAACTACTATTAGCATTGCAAGAGTCATGTTTAGTAAAGTCTTACTCCATTCTACTGGTCTGCCTAGTTCAGCAAAACCAAGTACTTTTTCTAAAATGGTCCATTTCTTTTGAGGAATGGAATTGGGCTGAATACCCTTTGAATTGATTTTAGCTTTCTTTTTAGCCATACTTAGTTGAAAGGAATTATTCTTTATAAACCTGTTTCTTGGCTTTACTTTGGGGGTTGATCCAAAAAGCTTTTTATATTCGAAAAGAGTTGTTTTAATCATGCCAAGACGAGTTACTTCTATACCTGCCCCACCGGGAAAGAGTTCTTTTATTTGGGTAAAAAGATCCTCAAGAACTAGAACTGTGTTTAATTGGTTCTGTTTGCGAATGAGTCAAACTTTTCAATTTAGTCAACCAATAAAACAATTTTTTTTAAGACTTGAAGGGATAAAGATTGGGAAAAATGTTCAAATAATGCCTGATGTTTTCTTTGATATTTTCTTTCCATGGCAAATTACTATTGAAGATGATGTAGTAATTGGAATTAGTAGTTTTATTTCTTGTCATGAGTTTACTCCAACAGAATTCAAATATGGGGATGTGTTAATAAAAAAAGGAGTTTTAATTGGAGCAAAATCATTTATCTTACCCGGAGTTATAATTGGGGAAGGTGCATTTATTAGTCCATTAACAACTGTGTACAAAGATATTCCGAATAATGTTTTAGCATTTGGTTCTCCATTACAATTTAAACCAATGGAAATAAAACCAAAAGTAGAAGAGGCTAAAGTGAACACTGCCCCCTTGACTCAAACTCCTGTAGAATCACAAACTCCAGTTCAATCACAAAGTATTTCCAATAATGCGCCTGTAAAAACTTCCGAAGTAGAACAAGTTCCTCAAGTAACTCCTGTAGAAGCTAATGTTCAAGCAGTGCCTCAGAATTGATTTGTATTAATTACATTTTTGTGAATTATTATGAAAGTTCTTTTTGTTGTTAATGAAAAACCTGATTCTGGGATTAGTGTTTATGCTAGTACGGTTGGAAAAGAATTAAACAAAAAAATTACTGTTTCAATTGATGAAAAACTAAATGAACATTATGATATAATTCACGTGCATAGTTGTAGACCAGATAATTTAATTAGAATAAAATCCCTGCATCCTACTACTCCAATTGTTGCTACCACTCACATGAC
>CAZOCW010000128.1:0-3224 GCA_964578405.1 uncultured archaeon
GTTTTGCTTTAACATTTCTAAAAATTGTTCTTGTTTTAGTTCGATATTTAATTTTTGGTTTTGAAGTAATAGTTCTTGTACGATACTTTATTTTTGGTTTAGAAGTAATAGTTCTAGTTCGATACTTAATTGTTGGTTTAGATTTAATTGTCCTTGTACGATATATATTTTTAGTAACAGTTCTTGTACTCCCTTTCTTTCCAAGTTGTCCAGATTTAGCTAATTTCCAAAGAGCAATTGCTTGAGTCCAAGTTTTTCCAAGACGCATTTGAGAACCAATAAATTGATTATATGCACTTGGTCTTCTTTTATCCATTTCTTGAAGTCTTTTGTACTTACTCCATTGCTTTGCAGCTTGAGAAAAAGTTAATCCTGAAGTAATTTGCTTTCTTATAAAAAAATTATATTCTGAAACGTGACCACGTTTAACTTTCTTTTTCATTAGTTTTTCCATTTCCAACTTCAGTTTAGCAATTTCAACAGATTGTTTATTTGATTTCACTTTTTGTTTCTTTAATTCCTTATTAATGACCTTTTTAGCTGCTCTTACTTTCTTATCAACTGTTTTTGCTTCAACCATTGGTATTACCCCTTGTACAATATAGTATAATAGGCCCCGATGGTAATATAAAAAGATTTGCACCCTTAACCGGAAGAAGTTAATAATTTAAGGGAAAAGGAGCTACCTAAAGTATGGATTCTGGAAAATTCATCATCCTAAGTGTACTACTAGGGATCCCATTAGTCTTTCTCATTGGAATCATTCTTTCTATTCTTGCCCCCCTAATAACTGGGACTGAGATTTTCCTTGTAAGTGTCTTCTTTTACGGGCTCATATTCCCCACAATAGATTTCACTAAATTCATCCACCAAAACTACTTTTTAGAAGGAGTATTTGTTATCATCGCAACAATAATTCTAAAAATTGCGTACACTTATTTGATAGAAAAAAGAAACATTTTGAAAACTGGATTAAGAATTGTCCTCTTAAGATTTATAGCAGCTTGGGGAGAAGCAGTAATGATTGGATTAGTATGTTTAATACTCTATGACATGGTTATTTTGGGAGCTATGTTTGATGCAATATTCTTCACAGGACTACAAATAACTCTCCTCACTTGGACCACAATAACCATGCATTTAATCAAAGAAAAATCATCCCAAACAAAGAATGAACAATACTCCAACAAACTAATTTTACTCATAGCAATAATATTTTTTGTAGGATTAAGTTTTTTTGGAACACAACTAGAGTCTTCAAAAGGAATAACATCAGCTATTATTTTACTAATATCCTTTGAAGGAGGACTTTTAGCAATTAAAAACGGACTTGGAAAAATAATATACAAAATGGCCACTGCTAAGGAGAACCCTTACTCTTTATAATATTAGTAAACCCAGTACCTTTAACTACTTTCTCAGAAATAATCAAATTCTTTTTCTTAAGCTCTGCCAAAGCATACCGAAGAGTTCTTTCGGAAAACTTTTTTGCAAGAGAGGAATAAATTAAACCTGAATCAATTTCCTTACTAGAATGAGTGTCCAGGAATTTGAGAACTTCTTTTTCCTGTTCTGTTAAATTAAGAGTGATTTCTTGTTTTACAATTTTTTCTTGAGAAAAAGACGCCCTAACGTGTTTGGATAAAACTTTCTTAGAATTTTCTCGCTCCGCAAGTCTTCCTGCCTTAAGCAATAAGTCAATTGCAACCCTTGCATCCCCACCAAGTTTTGCCGCATGCGCCGCACACAAAGGAATTACTTCCTCATCCAACACAAAATCAAAAAATGCATACTTTGCTCTTTCTTTCAAAATTTCTTTTAATTCAGTAGAAGAATATGATTCAAAAGGAATACTTGACGCGCCAAGAGAACTCTTTATCCTATCATCTAACTGAGAAAGGAAAAAATTATCATTTGAAATAAACACTAATCCAACAGAAAGCTTTTGTTGTTCCCCAAGACGAGATAAATCATAAAGCAATTCTTTTCTTGATTCATCCTTCAATAATTGTTCAGCTTCATCAAAAACAATAATTGGAATAAATTTTTCAGCCCGAAGGAGAGAAACAAACTTTGAATATACCTCTTCAGAGCTTAGCCCTCTATCAGCAACAGCATAACCAAAATAATTAGTTATTTTTGTTAACAAAGCTTGCTTTGAAGAAAACTCAAAACAATTCAAATACAAACATTTCACTCGATCAGAAAACTCAACCATTTCATTTAAAACAAATTTAAGAGAAACTGTTTTACCTGTCCCGGGTTTTCCATAAACAAAAATATTTGTTGGTTTTTTACCACTTGTAGCAGGCTTGAGACAAAAAACAAGCTCAGAAAGTTCATTATCCCTAAAAGGAAGTCTCTCGGGAACAAAATCTTGATACAAAAAACGTTCGTCTTTAAAGATCGAAACATCAGTTTTTGATTGAAAAATATTGGGCATAAAGAAAAACTCAAAACAACTCTGATTAATTAAAGCACTTAAACAATTAAAAAAGAATCTACCAAATAAAAAATGCTTTATTGAATTTAGTAGTTAAGAATATACAAAAAAGCTAATAAACCACTAAACAATAGTACTACTGGTACCAATGGGCATATTTGGAGAAAAGAATGTATATATTACAATTGATCGTTCAGGCGTTAGGGCAAGACTTGAAAATGGAAAAACAGAAGTTTTCAAAACTGGAGAAGTAAATAACATTCGCATACTTGCCGAGGGACCAACTGTTTTAGTGTATACAACAAAAGGATTCAAACGATACCAAGTAAAACAAGGATACGAAAGTCTAAACAGAATGCTTGAAAATACCACTTGGGGACCCACTAATCCAATTATTGAAGATATTGCAACTACTAAAGAACCAAGACAGTCTAGTGAAACTCAAAGTAAACCAACTAACAGGTATTATGAAGAACCTGCGGAAATAATAGAATCAAAAACCACAAGCGATACAACTTCTGAAGAAAATGCGAATGAGGAAATCAAAAATATGTTTAACACTTTTCAAAGTTTAGATAAACAAATAGAAGAGGACGAAGAAGAAGGATATACCCAAACAATGAATCCCCAACAATCCAAAATGGCAATTTTGATTATCCTTGTAATATTTTTTATATTTTTTATTTTTCCAATCATATTTACAATATTCATGACTATAATCATGATTGTTTTTAGTGCTCGGTGAAAAAATTCTCACCGAACTACTTCTTTCAACTTTAAC
>CAZOCW010000129.1:0-3214 GCA_964578405.1 uncultured archaeon
CCTCAAGTTCCTCGAGGATTACCAAGAACTTATGACCCGCGAATTAGAGATCAATTAAGGGGACGATTGATATTCTCCCCAAGAAGAGAACCACTTCAAGTAGCAAGAAGGCCTTTTGCCCCTGTGCAAAAAGTTGAACAAAAAAAACCAGGGATTGTGGGGAACATAATTACCTTTTTGTTAACTCCTCCAAAAAGAAATACTGCTCCAAGAAAACCAGGGTTTATGGGGAATATGATTAATTATCAAAGAACTAGAGCAAAATTTGGATTATAGAAAATATCTAAAAATTATTTTTAAAAAAAATAAAGAACAGGGATTTACCCTGTCCAATTAAACTAGATTTATTGAGTTGGTGAAGAAAGAATTGTAACAGGAAGTTCTGTAGTAATTTCCCCTTTTCCTTTCATATCCCAAATTCTAACTTTCATAGTATATACCTTTCCGACTTGCGCATTTTCTCCAACAGTCCAAGAAGCACTAAGTTCACTTGCTTGATCTGTTGTTACTCCGTCAGAATATTTACTTAATAAGCTAGGCATTGAAAGAGTTTCATTTCCATCTTGTAGTACTGTTAAACTTACATCCACAAATACTTTACCGTCAGTTTCAGTAAATCCTTCAATTCCAGTAAAACTAACTGATACTTTTTGACCTGAATAAGCTTGAACTTTATTTACAGTTACTCCATCAACTAACAAAGAGCTATCTTCAAAAGATAGTCCTGAATAATTAGTTTTTTGTCCTGATCCTAAATCAGTTTTTGTTCCAGCAACACAACCAAATAAAAGTAAGGTTACTAGAAGTATTCCTAAAATTAATTTTTTATTCAAATTATCACCAAATAGACAAGGAATTTGAACAATATAAACATTTTGAATTGAGAGTTAAGCTACTAAAACAAAATTTGGATTAAAGAAAAATTCACATTTCTTCTATCGCTTCTATATCAAGTAACTTTAGTCCTTTTTCAAGAACAATTGTTGTTGCTTCTACAATAGCTAAACGTGCAAGCACTTCTTCTTTGTTATCTGCTTTGAGAACAGAAACTTCATGATAAAAAGTATTGAATTTTTCTGCAATTGAAAGTAATAAGTGGCACATTGGGTGTAAAGATAGTTCTTCCCAACTTCGTTTTATTGAACTTGAATATTTTCCAAGTTCAACAATTAATAATTTCTCTTTTTCGTGTTGCAATAAAGAAAAGTTAGCAGAATTTAATTTAGAAGTATCAATTCCTTCAGATTTTGCTTTTCGTAAAATACTTTTTGCTCGAGCGAAAGAATATTGTACATAGGGCCCTGTTTCTCCATCAAATGCTAGTGCTTGTTTTTTATCAAAAACCATGTCTTTCTTTGCATCGTTTTTTAGTAATAAGAACTTTAATCCTGCAAGTGCAATTGAGTGTGCTCTTTTATCTTTCTTTTCAGCACTAAGTTCAGGATATCTTGAAGTAATTTCTTCAATTGCAAGTGTTTTTACTTCATTTAGTAAATCATCAGCATCAACTACAGTTCCTTCTCTTGATTTCATTTTTCCACTTGGGAGAGAAACATATCCGTAACTCAAATGGTAGCATTGTTTCGCCCATTTTCTTCCAAGTTTATCAAAAATTAAAAATAATTGTTTAAAGTAAAGGTCTTGTTCATTAGCAACAACCCAAATTGCTTTATCTAAACCAAATTCATCAAATTTGTTTTGAGTTAACATTAAATCATTTGTAGCGTATAATGAAGTTCCATCCCCTCGGACAATTATTTTGTTTGGTAACGTTGGTTCAAGTTGTGCAGCAATTGCTCCATTATCTTCTTTTTTGAATACTCCTTTAGCAAGTCCTTCTTCAATTAATGCATTTTTGTTTCCTGCATGAAACATTTCACTTTCTAAAAACCATTTGTCAAATTTTGTTCCAAAATCTTCATAAGTTTGTTTCATTCCGTCAAGTGCCCACTTATTCATTTTTTTCCAAAGAGCAATAGTTTCTGCATCTCCTTTTTCCCAAAGGATAAGCATGTTTTGGGCTTGTTCTTCAAGAGTTGGATCCTCTTTTAATTTGTCATTAAATAAAACATACATGTCTCCAACAAAATGATCCGTTTTCATTCCTTCACTAACTGGATCTCTATTGTTTCCATAAAGTTTGTAAGCTAACATACTTTTGCAAATGTGAACCCCTCTATCGTTTACTAAATTTGCCTTAATTACATTATGTCCTGTTTCGCTTAATAGATTTGAAATTGCAAGTCCCAAAATATTGTTTCTTAAGTGTCCTACGTGAAGGGGTTTGTTTGTGTTTGGAGAGGAGTACTCTACCATTACTTTTCCTGAACCTAGTTTAATTTCAAGGGCAGTGCCAGTAAATACTCCTTCAAGAGTGCTCTCTGAGAGAGCGGTTTTTGCTAAGAAAATGTTAAGATAAGGCCCTTTTGCTTCAACTTTTTCAATAAAATCAGCAGAAATTACGCTGGCAAGTTCACTAGAAACGGCAATTGGACTCTTTTTTTGGTTCTTCGCAACAATAAAGCAAGGGAAAGCATAGTCCCCTAATCCTTGAGGGGCTGGCACAATAAGAGCTAATACTTGGTCCAAAGTAAGCGCAGTTTTATTAGCCAATAATTCAGCTACTTTTTCCTTAAAATCCATGTAATCAACTATACAAAAAAATGTTCTTAACTCTTTAAAAATCAAAGCAAGAGGGGAAATTAATGCCTTAAGGCAATAGGGCGTTTTGCTCTTGCGCTTCTAATATCTTTAGCTACTTTGCCCCTAAGAGTTGCTCTAAATTCTTTAAGTTTAAGTTGTTCTTTATAATTAAATCCAAGCGCTCTAATTCTTCTTCGCATAGCGATTTGGGGTTTGTAAATGGATACTCTTGTTGCTCGAGGGAATACTTTCATTGCATGATCAAGTACTTTTGTTTCAATCATTGAAGCAATTCCTTTTTTAGTAAAAACTGCTTTTGCAGCTTCCCAATTCCTTCCAAGATCTGCAGTTTCAAGATTCACTGGTAAAGGAAAAAATACGGAATATTCCAGCAATCTATTTTTTTTATGGTAGGTAAATTTAACTCTTCCAAATGCAGTTCCTATTCTAAAATTATCTTCAACAAGAGCGGATCTAATTTCTGGAGTAGTGATAAATCTTTTTGAAGGGGTGCCAGTTTTTGCATAAATGTCTGCAAAAAGAATTTCTTTAGAATAATCCCTTCGGGAAA
>CAZOCW010000130.1:0-3160 GCA_964578405.1 uncultured archaeon
GTTTTCTTTTGGAAGAAGTATTTTTTTAATATCTTCTACTTCCATTCCAGATTTTTTTCCAGGATAACCAAAAATTTCAAAGTTGTGGTGTTTTGAAGCTTTAAGTTCGATGTATTCTTCCTTTTCATCGTATTTGCACATTTCACAAAATCCGCCTTTTTCTAAGACATCAAGAAATGTTTTTCCTGAAACTGAGAAGTCGTGAGAACCTGCAATCATAAATACTTTTATTCCAGCATCTTTAATTCTTCTAAATTCTCCAAAGGTTCTTTTTAGAATTTCAATTGGAGGATAAGCACTATCAAATAAGTCGCCTGCCATTAGGATGAAATCTACTTTTTGATTAATGCATTCTGTTATTGCTTTCTCAAAACTCTGAAAGTTTAATTCTTGAAGCTCTGGCTGTCGCCACGAACCTAAATGACAATCGCCCATGTGTGCAAACTTTACCATCTTCTTATTCCAAATACCTCTAACGTTTTCTCTTTTATCATAAAAAAAGGCTGGATTAAGAATATTTAAGGATAATTATGTTTGAAAAGTAGGTATTGAATAGCTTTTAAAATAAGGGATTCCTAGTATCTTTATGGTTGTTGAACGAATTCAAAAGATAATTGCTGCTGCAGGGATATGCTCTAGGCGACATGCTGAAGCGCTTATTAATCGTGGCGATGTGGTTGTTAATGGTGTGAAGGCTAAACTTGGAGATAAAGCAGATTCTGATAAAGATAAAATATCTGTAAGTGGAAAGCTGATTAAGAAAGATGAGAAAGTCTACTACTTACTTAATAAGCCAAAAGAATATTTATCTGAAAATAAAAATGAGTTTGGTAAAAAAACAATTTATGATCTTCCTAGTGTAAATTCAATTGGCAAAAGAGTTATTCATGTTGGAAGACTTGACTTTATGTCTGAAGGCATGTTGTTTTTGACTAATGATGGAGATTTTGCAAATAAGATTATTCATCCAAAGTATGAGCTTGTTAAGACTTATTATGTTCGAGTTGAACCTAATTTCAATATTGAAGAATTATCCGAACTTAATGAAGGAGTTAGTTTAGATGGCGATGATATTGAGTGTAAGGCTCGAAATATTGGTAAGGGTGAATTGGAACTAGATATTCATGAAGGTAAGAATAGAATTGTTAGAAGAATTATGGAATACTTTGGTAAAAAAATATTTAGACTTGTTAGAATTCAAATTGGAAAAATTAAGCTTGGAATTTTAAAGTCTGGAGAAGTTAGAAAACTTACACCTGAAGAGATAAAGAGTTTAATTGGGTAAAAATTTATACACAAACAAAGTTTCCATCATGCCGACGCCTTTTTCTGCGAGAAGTTCTGCATTATAGTTTCTTTTTTTTGCGTAATCTAAAATTACTTTTGGATGGCTAAGTGAGGAGAAGAGTAAAATGATTACTCCGTTTTTTGTTAAATAAGGCTTTGATTTTCTTAAAAACTTTAAAATGATTTCATAGCCTTTTTTTCCTGCTGTTGTGTCGGGCTGACTGTCATATTTATCTGCTGGAAGATAGGGCGCATTGAAAACTATTAGATTAAACTTTTTGTTTTTGTTGATGTTGCTGAATAGATTTGTTTTTCTTGCAGGAATACGCTGTTTTTTTAATCCGACTATTGCTTCTGGATTGATATCTGCTGCAATAACATTTTTTCTTGGAACGCCGCAGCTTATTGCGGCTTTTGCTTGAATGCCTGATCCGCTACCCATATCAAGAACTTTGAAATTAGTTTTATTAGGTATTGTTTTTAGATATTTTTTTATTTCATTTTCGAGAAGATAGGAATCTTCTGCAGGAAGGTAAATCATCTTATTTTAAGAATAAATTTAAAATTTTTTCACCAAAAAGCATAATTCCACCAAGTAATAATAAAAAGGCTCCTAGAATTACTAGTGCAATTACTAATCCTGCCGGAATTTTCTTTTTATTTGTTGTTAATGATGTTTCTTGGATTTGTTGTGTTTGATTTATTGTTTGTTGAACTGGCAGAGGTGGATATTGTGATGTTTGTTGTGTTTGCGGAGCTACTGCATTTTGAATTGCTTGAATTGTTGGGGGAGTTTGTGGAAGTGGCATTCTTGAAATAACCCCAGTGTTTATTGAATTTGCAGCTTCATTAATCTCTTCAGCATTATAGCCTGCGCCAATTAGAGTTTGAATTGCTTGCTCTATTGATTCGCCTCTTGCTAAGCCGTTTCTCAAACCCGTTAAAATTTCTTCTTTAGGCATATTAAATTACTAATTTTCCTCCTTCGCGTCCGCATATTTGAGTTTTTTCCATGTTGCCCCTAAATATGCAAACGCTCACCATCAGCCATTAAATGTACATCTTTATCTGTTTTGTATCCGAGTTCATTACATAACTCTACCATTGGCATGGTTTTTTCTTTATCGCCATGTGCTGGAATAATATGTTCTGCATTCATCATATTTACAAAATCTCTTAAGTCTTCTCTTCCTGCATGGCCCGATACGTGAACATTATTGAAAATTCTTACGCCTTTCTTTTTCATTTTTTCTTCTAGCACTTTTCTATTTTGGATGTTTATTTCTGTTGGAATAATTGATGAAGAGAAAATAACATGATCATCATAATTTAGGCTAAACGGCAATTGTGCTTTTGACATTCTATCCATTATGCTTCCAGGTTCGCCTTGATGTCCAGTACAAACTAAAACATATTTGGTTCTATTAGCATTTATTTGTTTAAGTGTTTTTTCAACTTGATTTTTATAACTAGCAAGTTTTATCTCTTTTTCAAAAGGACATAATTTTACATTTATTGCAGCTGAAACATATTTGTTCAAACTTCGTCCTACAAAAATTGGTTGTCTATCAAGTCTTTTACTAAAATCTACTATTGACTTTAATCTGGCAATATGGGAGGAGAATGTGGTAACTACTATTGCAGACTTTTCATTACTTGTTGTTAACATAACATCTTCAAGAAGGCCTCTTGCAATCTTTTCACTCGCGGTTTTTCTTTCGTCTTTTGAATAAAGTGAATCTACAATCATTACTTTTACTCCTTCTTTTGCGATTTCTTTTAAAAGTTCATAGTTAGGTTCTTTTCCAACTATAGGATTATTGTCAAATTTAAAATCATTACAATAAAGAACTACTCCTTCATCTGTGTGAAG
>CAZOCW010000131.1:0-888 GCA_964578405.1 uncultured archaeon
ATATTTTAGTGCTGCGTTAGGAATTATTGTCTCAAAACTGATTCCCGTTTGTTTCAAAATAGTCTGTATTGCGTCTTTTTGTAGTATTGCTGCAATAGCATCTCCTTCAGCGGCAAATGCCCATACGTGTGAAGAAACATTTTTTGCATGAGCGAAAGCCGCTCCAATGTTTTCAGTAAGGATAATTGTTGCTATTACTTTGAGACTAAGACATTCTTTAGTAAATTCTCCTGTTCCACTCCAAAACTTTTGGTGTAAGAGAAATTTTAAGTTCCAGCTTTTTTTAATCCAACTAATCTTTTCATTAGCAGTTTTTGCAGACTTTGTTCCCTCATATGTGCTTGCGATAAAGGAATATTCTTTCAAAGCTACATCATATAATTCTGCATTATAATAATAATCAGCAGCGTTTAAATCAAGCTCTGCTTGTTTTTCAAGTGGTAGTAAATATTCAGATTTTTGCTCTTCACTCATGCTTGCATAATTTGTGCCACGGTTATTGTAATTTTCATACATTATTCTTTTTTTCTCAACCATTGCCTTAATTACTGGTTGTTGGAATGCAAGTCGTATTTCTTTTTGATTTCTTGACTCCGTTGTGTCGCTTGAAGAAAAATCCATTTGCTTTTTCCAAGCGTTAATTTCTGTTTGGTTGGAATATGTTAAGGAAGCTGGATTTGTTTGTCCTGTGTTAGCTGTATATGAATATGAATAAGGGCTAGGGTCCTCGTATGCAATTCCTTGATTTTTAAAATAGTTTTGATTATCATAATAAATTCCCAAAATAGTTTCTCCTAAGTATAGTTTTTGTTTAATTCGTGCTACTCCGAGAGTTATATTCCCTCTTTTTGTAATGCTTTCAGAAGGGTCATAAATTCCTGCTATTCC
>CAZOCW010000131.1:898-3084 GCA_964578405.1 uncultured archaeon
GTGAATATACTTCGTTAACCTCGACTGCAGTCCTGGATTTGAGTTGATGAAGCGATCCATCTCACCTGGATAACCAGCGACGATCACTATCAAATCATCTCTGTGATCCTCCATTCTCTTCAGGAGTGTATCTATCGCTTCTTGCCCAAACTGATCGCGATCTTCACTAGAAAGAGCATACGCTTCGTCAATAAAGAGTATTCCCCCCAGGGCATTTGTAATTACTTCATCAAGGGTGCTTTGTTCTCGTTCAATGTCTTCTGCTTGGCTTACATTTTTAATAAAATCTCTGAATTTTAGACTTTCAATAACTTTCATTTCTTTTGCTAAATTATTTGAATAAGCTGCATTTAATGCTTCTTCTGCAAGGGCCACTTGTATTGTGCCTGTTTTTTGTTTCATCCAACTTGTTATATTTGAGTCAATGTCTTTTGCTTCATAAATCTCTAAGAAACTATTTGAACCATATTCAAAGTTAAGTGTTTCATAAATAGTGTCCCCTCCATTTGTTGCGTTCATATCTTTTTGAATATTCTTTGGAACTAAATTGTACATTCTTTGTTGAATGAAGGTTAATCCTGTTTTTTCTTTTTTTTTTTCTTTAATCATTTCTCTTAAAGAATCTCTTTTTTTAGTGAATTCATCCGCGCTTGTAGTTTCTCCAAATATTCTTTCTAAAAAAGTAGGGGTTGGATTTTCAAACTCAATTAAGTTAAGGGAACATTTTGTTTTACTTTCATAATCTTTTACTAATTGTTCCATTGGAGTTAATGTTGGGGTGTTTGAAATGGGTTTTGTTTCCATTTCTTTTGAATATGCTAAATTAATTTCTTTTGTTGCCAAATAATGAATAATTTTTCTAAGTTTATCATATTGATTTGAATTATATGCAACGTTATTTTTGTCGTACATTGCTTCATCAACATTAAGGAAAGTTGGGCAAGATCCACTAGCTCCCTTTAATACTAATCGTGCTATTGATTTTTCCATTTCAAATAGCTGGTTTTGTGCAGAGTATCTTTCTTTTTCAGTTAAAGCAATAACTTTTAGTAACCACTCCCCGTATTTTTCATTGTACTCTGCTTTTATTTCCTCTTTTGTAAGGATCTCTTTGTCCGGGCTGATTAAATTAAAAAAAGCATATTTCTTTTCGATTGCTTGAGTTAAATATTCAGTTTTAGTGGGGTCTAACCATAGATTTGCATCACTTAAGTAAAATTCAAGTTTTGCTTTACTTTTGTCACATAGTTTTTTTACTTCATCAGTTGAACTAGTGTCTGCAATTTCATTAATTTGTGCTAAAGCAGTATTAATTTCAGACTTATAAATTAAGTAAGTTTGTAGAAGATTTTTGTTTTCTTCAGCATAGTTTAATGATGCACTTTTTTGTTGTTCTTTCATTTTTTCTTTAAGAGGGGAGTATGAGGTAAAATCATATTGTAGACTTCCAATTAAATCTGAAGTACTAATTTGGGTTTCACTTGGAGTAACTGTTTTTTGAGTACTGTTTTTACTAATATTCCCAAGATTATTTGTAGTTTGGTTATTAATGCAACTTAACGCATTTTTTAAGGAATTATCTGTTGAATCTGTTGTTTCCTTTTCACTGTTAGCTTTTGCAAAAAATTGAGTCATTAAGCTACAGGAGTTTTTGATTAATATTACTTGGATAGTCTCTGTACTTGAAAAAAGAGCATCATGTTTTAGTGTGATTGTTGCTGTTTCTTTAAGTCCAGTTAAATTTGTTGTATTGAACTTTAAAGTGATCCAATATATTGGTTCAAATGGATTTTTTTCAAGCCCTATATTTCGATCATACCTTGTTTCCATTTCAAGATTGTAATTATCATTTAACTCAATCATTAAATTAGTGCCTTCTTTAACTTGAGAACTTTCTTTTTTTATAATGTATCCGCTCCAAGAAACTGAATTTGCTTCGGGGGAGTATTCCAAAACTATTGTTTTGGGTATTTCATAAGGGGAATATTCTTTAGGACTTATATAAATCTCTACAAATCCTGCTGTCACTTTTGCCCCATTTTTATTTCGGTATGGGGTTGAGTTGTTTAGGGCTTGAATAATTAAATTTGCATAATTTTGTTTTGTGGAATTAATTGATTCAAAATGTGCGTTTTGAATTAATTCAGTATCTTTGGCAGTGTTAGCAGTTTGATTTACATTTGTTA
>CAZOCW010000132.1:0-3008 GCA_964578405.1 uncultured archaeon
TACAATAATCACAAGTTATTGGAACAACAAGGTTATTTGCATAAATTCCTCCAACACTTAATGAACCACCATCAAATGTTGTTCTAATGAAAGTGACCTGAGTCATTGCAATATTTATAACAACCATTTTACCGGTTCCAACTGTATAACGTTTCACTTCCCAAGTGTTTCCACCAGCAAGTGGACCAAAAGTTACCGTTCTTGCGTTTGTTAAACCAATAGTTATAGCAGGATTGGCTAATGAATTTGCTCCATCTAAAATAACAGCACCATCTGCTTGGAAAATTATTCCTTTATCAGCAGTATCTAATTTTTCACTATAAGTTCCGCCAGCAACAATAATTGTGTCCCCGGTTGTCCCTGCCATTGTGATTGCTTTTGAAATTGTTAAGTAAGGAGATCCACTTGATCCGTCTCCTGTGGAATCATTTCCTGTTGTTGCTACGTATATTGTTGCCATTTCATTTCACCAATTTTATGCTTGTACTCCATTGTTTCTCATTGTTATTCTAAATTGAAGATATCTTCCTGTAATTGGAGTTGCTAATGCTCCATTATATCTTACTTCGCTCCAACTAGGAGATTCATCTGCCTGATTATAAGTTGAATTGCTTGCTCTAACTTCCATTGTTTGTGCGTTTGGACGAACATCACTTATTGTTGTGTCAACCACATTTGTTGGCCAATATTGTGTTGTTGCTAAATTTATTTTTGAGAAAGTTGATGTTCCTGTTAAATCATAAACTGGAGACCAAATTACTCCAACATTTCCAACCGCTAACTCAAAGAAATTACTTGTTTCATTTTTTAAAACATTTCCATCCGGATTATACCAGCCTGAATTATCTGCAGTACCTGTAATAATCCACTTTGAATCAGGATTATTTGCTCCACCGCGAGTTAAACCATAAGGATATGCTCCAACATATGGGGAAACTGTTGAAACAGATTTTATATAAAAAATATTATTTGATAAAGCAGTGAAATTTGGATTTTCTACTGCGGAGCGAGAATCCCAGCCTGCTGCTTGAACTTGAGGAAGAGTTGTGTAAGTTACACCTGCAATACTCCAATTAGTAATAGAATAAAATAAATTATCGTTAGCATAAACAGGGACCCCCCCAGTAGAATAAGCAGTACCAAAATTACTAATAATACATTGAGCCAAAGTCAATAAAGTATTTGAATGAGAAACAACTACTGCTATGTTTGTTCCTTTTCCATAAAAAGTACATTGAAAACAATAAGTAGAGTTATTACCATTAACTATAACCCTGTCGAACCCACTAAAAACACAATTAGTAACACTTATGGCTGCAGGAGATAAACAAGTGGGCGAACCATTACTCAAACAAATTACATTGTTTAAACTAATACTTGTGCTTCCATTACCAGCTATTAAATAAGTTGTAGCTAAATGATTTTGAATAATCCATTGACCGCCAGTAGTGTAAGGTTGTAAGGATACTGGATATCCTGCTGTAGAAGAAAATACTGCTCCGTTTCCCAAACCCGAACCATCCATGATTACAACTCCGTCAGCATAAAAAGTTATAGTTTTAGCCCCCCATGCAGAAACTTTTTCATTATAACTTCCTGAACCTACAATTATTGTATCTCCAGTTGCCGCCGCAGTAGCCATTGCTTGAATTGTTAATTTTGCTAACGCAGCAGTTGATCCATCATTAGCATCAGAACCTGATTTGTTAACATATTTTATTGCCATATTTTTTTCACTTATTTTTATCAAAAAACTAAATTTATCCTTGCACATTATTGTTTCTCATGGTTATTCTTAATTGAAAATACCTTCCACTTATTGCAGGGATTGCTGTGTTGTATCTTGCTTCTATCCAAGCTATTGTTCCATCATTTTGGTTGAATGTGTTTGTACTTGTTCGAATTTCGATTGTTTGTGCATTTGGTCTTGCATCAGTATTTGTTGTGTCAACCATGTTTGTGTGCCAAAATTGTGAAACTGCCATGTCAAGTTCTGTAACAGTAACATTTGTCCCTAAATCAAATATTGGAGAATATATTTGACCAACATTCCCACTTGTTAATTCAAAGTGGCCCGTTACTCCATTTTTTGTAATATTTCCATCTGAGTTATACCACCCTGAATTATCTGCAGTACCTGTAATAATCCACTTTGAATCAGGATTATACCCCGCACCAACAGTAAGACCATAAGGGTACATTCCAACATAAGGACTAACTGTTGAAACTTCTTTCAAATAAAAAATATTATTTGCAGGATCAACAAACTTTGGATCTGCAACTGCTGAACGAGAATCATAATTCACATTTAATGCTTTAACATCTGCAAGAGCTGTGTAAGTATTTGTACTTATTTGCCAATTTGTAATATTGTAATAAAGATTATCATTAAGATAAGTTATTGTATTTGAAGATCCCTGTTTCCAAGCGGTTGTACAATTACTAAAAATGTTTAAGGATAAAGTACCTAGATACCCTCCAGTAGTAGCATTAACTGATGAAATTCCAGTTGTACAATTATAAAATGTACAATTATAAGCATTAACTGTTACTGACGCCGCACCAACGTTTCCCCCAACTGCTGTATTGAAACCAGAAAATACACAATTTGTTAAAGTTAAAGTACCGGAAGTGGTTCCAACATTTTCATATATAGCGTAAGTGTTTGCATTAGATAAAAATATACAATTTGAATAACTAATAGTAGAAGCATTTGTTCCCGAGTAGGAACATAAAGATGAACCTATATTATTTTGAAATACCCACTGCCCGCCAGTAGCTGCAGCATTAATGTTAATTGATATTGCACCAGTAAAATTGAAAAATGGATTTGAGGATAAGTTAGTCCCATCCATAATTACAACTCCGTCAGCATTAAAAGTTAAAGATTTATTATTTAGTTGTGAAACTTTTTCGTTATACATCCCACTACCAACAACAAGATTATCATTTGCTGCTGCAACTGTTGTCGCACCTTGTATTGTCAAATAAGCTGCGGTTGTACTTGT
>CAZOCW010000133.1:0-246 GCA_964578405.1 uncultured archaeon
ATAATTAAAAAAATCATTTTTGTCATCTGATTGAACTGCACGGGATACACAAGAGCTTGCACTAAGTTTTGAAATTACCTCTTTTGAAGCTACAACAAGTGCATACCAAGAAGTCTCTGTTTCAAACTCATTAAGGTAAGGAATTCCAAGAACTTTGGTTTCATCCCCACAATTTTTATCCACTGCAAGAATAGCAGGCAAATCAATTGATTCAATTTTTTGTTGAACAACATCCGCTACTTTTGA
>CAZOCW010000133.1:256-2942 GCA_964578405.1 uncultured archaeon
CCCCAATCTTTTCTTGAACTTTATCTCTAATATCCAGTGAAAACACAAAAGAACAAAGCAATAATAAAAATATAATGAAAAGAATTTTTTTATTCAAAATAACACCAATAAATTATTATTTCACATAGTAAGTATTTCTTAAGAAGAATTTAAGCTTTTTGGAAAAGAAAAATCATAAAGATTCCAAAATGTTAAGTTTATATTATACAAAATCCTTATCTTTTAACATGGCTAAAGCAAAACAAACTCAAGAAGCTCCCGCAGGGGAAAATCCAATAGTTGCAATGATAATGAATAATCTTAAGGAAAACATTATTGGCAAAACAATCGCAATGGCAAAAGAAAGAATAAAAAGAATACAAACAATGGCAATGGAACTTGCAGTAAGTTTGATTTTCTTTTTAATGGCAATTGTGTTTATGCTTGGAGCACTAATGTTCCTATTAAAAGAATATTTCTTACTTAGTTATACTATAAGTTTCTTCTTCACAGGAGTAGTAGCAATAATAATTGCATTTGTATTTTACAAAATTGCAAAAAAGGAATAAATTATATTAATAAAAATCTCATGGGGGATATTATATGGCAGCAAAGAAAAATGTAATTCAAAACGCAGAAAAGAAAGCAGGAGCAGCACTTGCAGCTTCAAAGAAAAAAGCTAAAGCAGCATTAGCAGCAGCTAAAGCTAAATTTCAAAAAGCACACGCAGCAATAGATAAGAAAATCGAAACACATCCAGATAAAGCAGTACTTGTTGCAGGGGCTCTTGGAGCAGCAATAGGCGGACTTGTAGCATATAAATTACTGAAAGGTAAAAAACAATAAAATCTTTCTTAGGCCGACCAAACAGGTCGGTCAATCTATTTATTTAAATCATTTTAACACAACTGTTAGTCCAAATATAAGGATGTTAGAAATTTACTGGTTAACTCATAAGTGATTTTAAATGGCTGAAGAAAACTATTGTATCTTTCCTGCAGGAGAGGAAGCCTCATTTCTTTTTTCAAAAAAATATAAAACTTTTACTCCAACAGAAGAAGAAGTTAAACAAGCAAAAATACTAATTGAAAATTTCTTGAATAATAGGCCCGAGATTCAGGAACTAAAAAACTATAAGACCCAATATTTTGGATTCATAAATGAACTGAATGAAAAAAACATATTTGCAAATTATTTCTGTGACTCAATGGGACAGGATTGGAGAAAACAAATACTCCTAGTATTTGATGGAGGAAATTGTTTTTTTAACATCAAAGCCAATCTTAACAAAAAAGAAGTATATGATTTACAAGTAAATGGAGAGGCATAAAACTTAAAAAATTGGTTTCTAAAACAAGCTCCGCTAAAAGAATTGAGAAAAATACAAAGAGTTGACAAAGTTTTAGATTAGTGAGTTTTTGCAAACTTGTCTTCTCTTTTGTTTTGTAGAACTCGATTCAACCTTTGCGGAGAACCTTGTCTTTTTGAAACATTTCTTTTTCCTTCAGGCATAATACACTATTGTGATTTTTGGAGTTAATAAAGACTCCTACTAAAGAAGAAACCTATTTTTACCCCACAGAAAGAGTTTTATTCAAAGAAAGAATTAATTATTTATGCCCTTGAGAAATAAACCCAAACAAAACCAATGGAATAGAAAATTAAATCCAACAAAATTTATTGAAAATAATCTTGCAAGAAAATCCCATGGCCCGGATTTTGAAAGAGCTTATGCTAAAAGAGCAAGAAGAGCACTAAGAGATACTACGCTTGAATCGGATGTCGGGCAGGTAAGATCAAAAAGATTATTTAAACCTGAAACGACAATTCTTCACACTCATCCCCCTTCAGCATACAAAGTAGATAAAATGGATTCTCTCATAAACGGAGCAATTTTGAGATTAGTTGAAGAAAAAAAAACTAAATCAAAAAAAGGAACTTATGGCGCTTTAATGGAAAAACTAGAAACCGCAAGAAAGAAAATGGATTTCCAAAGACCTCTTCCCAGCCCACAAGATTTAGCTACTTTTTTTTTAAAACCAAATGTTCGAACTGACATGCTAATCATAATGGATGTTCGGGACCCTAGAAAAGTTGCAGGATATGTGGCTATGAGAAAAGTTAAACCTCTTGGGACAGGATTTCAAGGAGGAATACGAGTAGAAAATATTCGAAGATCGCTATTCCTTGCGGCGGCAAGAGACTTAGAATCAAAAGAAAAACCAATTAGAGAAGCTGCAAAAAGAAGATTGGCTGAGTATTATCCCAATTTATTTAGAGGATTAGTTAACCCTTTAGAGAAAAGAGATATTACTGCAAAATATTTGGCAAATGCTTTTAATGATTTAAAGAAATTAGGGATTAGAACTAGATTAGTTCCAAATACTAAAAACGGATATTCCTATGTCAATGGACAATTCAAAAGGAAGTAAAGTTTTTTTTAAAAGTAAATACTCTAGTACATATTTACTCAGTATATTGGACACTTTTTCAAATACAAAAGATTAAATTGAAAGGAGTAGACTAGTTAGTTATGCACGCACCAAGACTAACCGGAGCTAAAATTACTAAAGGAAAAGTTATTGGAAGAGGGCAAAGATTATTTGTTCGGCCTGTCAAAGAGGTTTTAATTGATGGAGAACACACTGCTGCTAAAAGACCCCCAAGGCTTATTGGAAGAGTTAGAAGAAAATTTGTTAAAAGTGGA
>CAZOCW010000134.1:0-2914 GCA_964578405.1 uncultured archaeon
TTAAGAGTAAACAAGCAACAGAGGGCGAATAAGTACAAAAAAGAGCAAATGAAATGATTGATAAAGGTTTATTTTAAGACTTTAATGGGGGAGAATGAAATGAAAGTAGTAATAAGCGACCAAAAAACAGGAAAAGCCTATATGGCTACCACTGAACAAGACTTGTTCTCTGGAAAGAAAATAGGAGAAGTAATCAAGCTAGATGAATTAGCATTGCCTGGTTACGAAGCAAAAATAACTGGAGGAAGCGATAAACAAGGATTTCCAATGAACGTATCCGTACAAGGGCCTGTTCGAAAGAAAATCTTTACAGGAAAAGCTCCAGGATTTAGAGGAACTAATAAAGGAGAAAGAAAAAGAATCTCAGTAAGAGGAAACACGGTAAGTAACGAACTTGCACAATTAAATGCAGTACTTACAAAACACGGTTCAGTTGATATTACTCAAGTGTTAGCAAAAGTAGAACCAAAAGGCGATGACGGATTAACTGCTAAAGAAAGATTAATCAAGAAAAGTCTTGAAATGGCAGGAAGTGCAGAAATAGGAGAAGCTGCAAAGAAGAAAGCAAGACACTAATTCTGCGGAATTAGTGCGGGCACTAAAAGTGCAAGCAGTATAGCAAGCACTAAATGTGCGCATTAAAGTGCGTTTAGTTTAGTGCAAGTAATAACTTTGGTGAGAATGTTGGTTGGAACAAAAAAGAAAAGTACAGAAGAAGAGAGTAAAAAAACTCTTCACAAAACTGCAAAAGAAATTCCGGCGGACACTCCAAAAAAAGTTAAAACTGCAAAAAAGAAAACAGAAAAAAGTGTTGTTGCTGAAAGTACGGTCGATACTATTCAGCACTCCCCTGTTGAAAAAGTTCATGCGCACTCTGTTGGTGCGGAGCATGTAAAACATGTTGAACACCCTGCGGGTGCAGGGCATGCAAAACATACTGAAGAACACAAAGTTCATGCGGAACACTCTGTTAGTGCAAGTCATAAAGTTCATGAACACTCTTCAAGTGCAAGCGTAAAACATGAAGAAAAAGCTCATGTTGAAGCACAACCTAAAAAAACAAAAGAAGTATTACAGCCAGAAATAAATATTGGAATGATTGGACACGTTGATCATGGTAAAACATCTCTTACTAAAGCTCTGACTGGAAAATGGTGTGATACGCACTCTGAAGAAATGAAAAGAGGAATTTCAATTAGACTAGGTTACGCGGATGTAACTTTTTTTAAATTAAAAACTTCAAGCGGAATAGTTTACAATAATAAAGCAGAATATGCTGGAAAACCTGCGGAAGTTATTTCAAAAAGAAATGTAAGTTTTGTTGATGCACCAGGACACGAAACACTAATGACAACAATGTTATCCGGAGCAGCACTAATGAACGGAGCGGTTCTTGTAATTGCTGCTAATGAAGTTTGTCCACAACCAAGAACTGTTGAACACTTAATGGCATTAAAATTTGCGGGTGTTGACAAAGTAGTTGTAGCACAAAACAAAGTTGATCTAATTACAAAAGAACAAGCCCTTGAAAATTATAAAGCAATAAGAACTTTTTTGGATGGATACGGATACAAAGATGCGCCAATAGTTCCAACAGTTGCAAATTTTGGAGTAAACATTGATTCACTAATCGAAGCAATTGAAACTTATATTCCGACTCCTGCACACGAACTTGAAAAACCTTTGAAAATGTTTGTTGCAAGAAGTTTTGATATTAATAAACCTGGAACAAAAACAAAAGATTTACGCGGAGCAGTAATCGGAGGAAGTATTACTCAAGGAACTGTACACGTTGGGGACGAAATAGAACTTGCGCCAGGATTAAGTGGAAGAACAAAAACAAAAGTAATGAGTATTGCAATTGATGGTGGAATGCTTACTACTGCTAGGCCTGGTGGATTACTTGCTATTGGAACGGATCTTGATCCAAGTATGGCACAAAACGATAGACTAAGAGGACAAATTGCAGCAAAGCCAGGAACAATTCCTGCACCTGTAAAAGAATTAAATTTGAAATTAACTATGTTTGAAAGAATGATTGAACAAAATCAAAAAGAAAAAGTTGTAATCAAAGTTACTGATCCACTTGTAATTACAATTGGGACAAACACTGTTGTTGGATTTGTTCTCAAAACTGATCAAAAAAGTTGTTTACTAAATCTCAAAACTGAAGTAATTGCTGAGAAGAACGAAAGAGTAGCACTAAGCAAAAACATTAACGGACAATGGAGACTAATCGCATACGGAGAAGTAATGTAATTATTTTTTTGTGTGAGTTTTCTTTTGGAAGTGTTTTAATTTGGCAAAAATAAAAATTTTACTTGATACTAATTTTCTTCTGACAATGGTCAGACATAAAATTCATGGATTTGATCAAATTAATCAAAAAGTTCCTGCGGAGTACTATACTTTAAGTAGAGTAATTTACGAACTAAAAGGACTTTCCAAAGATGATAAAAAAGTACGAAACGAAGCGAGAATTGTTGAAGAAGTTTTGAAGAATAATAATGTGAAAGTGATTGATAGTCAAATGGAAAGTGTTGACTCTGAACTAGTTGAAATGAGTAAAGACTATGTTATTGCTACTAATGATAGGGAATTACGAATAAGAGTAAAACGGGCTGGTGGAAAAACTGTTTTTATTAGAAGCTTAACTTACATTGATACGGGCGATGTAATTGAAGAGTAATTGTGTCAAATAACTCAATATCCTGGACAAATTTTACATTAAAGAAGTGGAATTTTGTGGTTTTTTAGGTCAAAAGTGATGGTTTTTAAACATGACCTTTTGTTAATTAATTATTCTTGCCTTAGTGGTAAGGCTAGAGAAAGCTAGTAATTGGTGAGCAAGAATTTAGTTTAATTTTAAATTTATTTCATTGTGAAGGTGAGCAAATGTTCTATAAAACAAAAA
>CAZOCW010000135.1:0-2841 GCA_964578405.1 uncultured archaeon
CAGGTAAAACAACTGGTCTAAGATTAACATATTGATCAAAAGCTTGTCTAAGTTTAAGTAAAATTCCTACTTCAAGAACGCCGGGTTTAATTTTAACTGGGTCTCCAATTGCTCCTAAGTAAATTTGATCAAATTTTTTAAGTTCTCCTAATTCTTTTTCTCCAAGTTCTTTTAAATTATTTTTTAAAAAGTAATCCGCGTTATAATCAAATCTAGTGTGTTTAATTGGTTTAGTTAAAAGGTGATTTAGTGCTTCACTTGCTTTAAGTGTAGCTTCAGTTACTGTTACTCCATTCAAATCTCCTGGAATAACTGCGATATTATGAAAATCACTCATCAAAACCAACCCCAATAATTAATTAGAAATTGGAAAAATCAGTTTTTAAAAGAAACTCGAAAGGGTATTTCCTAAAAGTATATAAATGGCCTAGGCAGTAATCTTAGTATGGTAATGGCTAATCGATCAAGAAGAATTCTAAAACACACTCTTGGAAACTATTCAAATAACTCTTTACGAAAAAAAGTATTTGAGGCAGTGGTTAATGGTAAAGGTAGAGGGGCAAGAAAAGTTCAACAAGCAGTTAATCCTTATGGTAAATCTGCTTATCCCACAAGAAATATTGGTTCTCCTACAAAAGTTCCTGCCGAAGTAAGACCTCACGGATGGGGGTTATATTCTAAAGTTCGCGGAGCAATGGGTGTGAAATCAATTCCTGGAGAATTTATTGAAAGAGCACTTGATGCAAGAGCAAAAATAGAATATGAAAAAGAATGGAGTACAACAACAAAAAAGAAAATGAGTGCTGAAGCAAAAAAAGCTGCGCAAATTACTACTCAATCAAGAATGGCTCAATGGGCAGTTGACATTCAAAGAAATATTGGCGGAGCAAATTCTAGAAACGGAAGAATAGTTGCAAGAGAGGTTATTAATCGATAAAAAAAAAAAAAAGAAGTAATTCTTGCTGATTTGGGTACTGGGGCTGGAAAAACAATTGCTCCGGTAATTGAAAATCTTTCAAGAGCACAAAAACAAAGAGTAAAAGTATTCTTAGTGGATGTTAGTGCAAAAGATTTGAAGAATGCAAAACAAATGTTAGTTGGGCTAAATGTTCCTGAAAAAAATGTGACAATTTGTGCAACTGATTTTAACAATATGATTCATAATAAAGCAATTCAATCAATTGCAGGAAAAGCGGATGTGATTACAAGCGGAGCTGCGCTACATCATGTTTCAAGATCTGAAAAAATATTTTCACAAGTTGAAAAAATGCTAAAAAAAGGAGGATCATTTAAATTTTGGGATTGGAGTCATCCTGCTTGGAGAGCAGAAACTTTACTTGTGGCTCCAAAAGGAGCAAAAGTATCTGCTAATGGACTTGCGTGTGTTATTGAGGGGAGATTAATTAAAGCCTCACGCGGAGCAGCATTCATTTCTCAAGAAGCTGGAAAATATCTAAATCAAAGATCTGAACTTGCTCAAACAAAAGAAATGTTATCTACTTGGATTAGTTTACTAAATTTTTCACAAGAAGAAAGAGCCAAATATGAACAATACTTTGATTCACTTATTACTGAAGGGAGGCCAATTAGATTTGCTGATTACTTAAAACAATTAGAATCAGTTGCGCCAAGTTCAGTAGCAAAACCCCAAGTAATGGAAGCGCACAAAACTTACCAAAATTATATGCGAGCACTTAACGGAGTAGGGCTTAAAGCAGAAGTCCCTCTGTTTTCTCCTGATTCAGGGTTATTAGTGCATTATACAGCTACTAAGAAGTGAAGCTAGTTTTAAGCTTTAAAAGTCTTCTTAATCATAATACTATTAGGTGATTCTTGTGGTTGGTACTGGTAAAGGGTATGGAAAAACAATTCTGTTTGGAGAACACTATGTTGCTTATGGACTGGAAGGAATACCTTGTGCTTTAGCACAAGTTACGATTGCGCAAGTAAAAAGAATATCTGGTGCAAAAGGATATGATTTAATTGATAATAGACCAGCTACTCCGGGATACAAAGAAGAAAAAAAAGGAGAATATTCGGCATTAATCTCAAGAGTTCTTGAATATATGCAAGTAAAAGATCGTTTACAAATTACTCTTAGCGGAGATTTATTTGGGGCAAGTGGAATGGGTGCAAGTGCAGCATGTGCTGTTTCAATTGCAAGAGCAATAAATGATGAATATAATCTTAATTTGACTGATGCAGAAATAAACAAAGCCGCATTTGAAGGAGAAACTGCCGGATCGGGCGCTCCAAGTGGAATAGATAACACTGCTGCAACGTATGGTGGGTTTTTGCTATTCAAGAAAAATTTAACAGGTGGAGAAAATAAAATTGGAATATTAAAAATAAAAAAACCAATAGAAATTGTACTTGGAAATTCAGGAAAAACAGCGTTGACAAAAGAAGTAATGGCGGATGTAAAAAAACTAAAAGAAGCACAACCTCAAAAAGTTGCAAAAATATTTTCTGAATATGAGCAATTAGAAAAAGAGGCAGTTAGTGCACTTGAAAAGTATGATTTGAAAAAAATTGGGGAATTAATGGATCAAAACCAAAAGTTGTTAGAAGAAACAACGCTCTCTTGTAAAGAACTTGATGAATTAATTGCGACTGCAAAAAAAGCAGGTGCATTAGGTGCAAAACTAACAGGGACTGGAAGAGGCGGGATGATGATTGCGCTTACACCGACAAAAGAACTTCAAGATAAAGTTGCAAAAGCAATTGAGGCAAAAGGGTATGCTGCAACAAAAACACAAATCGGTTAAATGAATTAAGTATTTTTAGGTAAAAATTAAATAAAAATTATTTTTGGAGAAAAAATTATGGCTGAAAAAATGA
>CAZOCW010000136.1:0-2838 GCA_964578405.1 uncultured archaeon
CCTGAAGTTATTCATGCTGCTGAAAAACTAAGGGAAGAATATAAAAAAAATTAAAGCTTAAAATTAATTTCCTTAGTGTTCATTTTAGCCCTTTTGCCAACCTTTTTTAATTAAACGTTAGAAAGTTAGTTTATGGAAAACGACCTAATTAAGGCAAAGAAGGATAATTTACGAAAACTAAGAGATAAAGAAATTAACCCTTATCCTTACAAGTTTGAAAGTACTTCTTATTCTACTGATTTACAAAAAGATTTTGTTTCATTAAAAAATGAAGAAAAAGGACCAGAATTTAGTATTGCTGGTAGAGTAATGGCTAAAAGAAGTTTTGGTGCGATTGCTTTTCTTAAAGTTGCTGATGCAAAAGGAATGATGCAATTTTTCTTAAAAAAAGGGGATACTCCGGATAGTGTTTTTGAATTACTTGAAATGATTGATTTAGGGGATATTGTTGGAACTAAAGGAAAAGTTTACCGAACACAAAGAGGAGAACTTTCAATTTTAGTTGATTCTTTAGAAGTTTTATGTAAATCAGTTCTTCCGTTGCCAGAAAAATTCCACGGACTTCAAGATATTGAAATTAGACAAAGAAAAAGATATTTGGATTTAATAATGAACCCTGAAACAAGAGAGGTTTTTGTTAAAAGATCAAAAATTATTTCTGCTTGGAGAGAATATTTGGATTCAAAAGGATTTTTGGAAGTAGAAATTCCTACTCTTCAACCAAATTACGGTGGAGCTAGTGCAAGACCATTTACTACAATGTCTTATGCTTGGAAATCAAATTTTTATTTAACAATTTCCCCAGAACTTTATTTGAAAAGATTATTAGTTGGGGGATATGAAAAAGTTTATACTATTTGCAAAAACTTTAGAAATGAAGATGTGGATAAAACTCACAACCCTGAATTTACTGAGTGTGAATATTATTGGTCTTATGCTGATTTAAATGACATAATGAAATTAACTGAAGAGTTAATTGAGTTTGTTGCTATAAAAGTAAATGGATCAACTAAAGTTTTGTATGAAGGAAAAGAAATTGATCTTAAAGCGCCTTGGAAGAGAATCAAAATGCTTGATGCATTAAGTGAAAAACTTGGTAGAGCTGTAAAGACTTTGACTCTTGAAGATTTACTTGAGATTGCAAGAAAAGAAAGAGTGGACATTGCTGAAGATTCAAAGAAATGGGGACTTGTTGTTGCAGAATTATTTGAACACTTTTGCGAAGCAGAATTAATTCAACCAACTTGGGTAACTGAATATCCAAAAGAAACAACTCCTTTATGTAAACCTTCAAGGGAGGATAAAGAACTTTTAATTGAAAGAACAGAATGTTACATTAACGGAAACGAATTGTGTAATGCATACTCTGAATTAAATGATCCAATTTTACAAAGACAATTCTTTGAAGAACAAAAAGACCAAGGAAAAGCAAAAGGAGAAAATCATCAACTTGATGAAGATTTCTTGGATGCAATCGGATACGGAATGCCCCCTGCAGCAGGATTAGGTTTGGGTATTGATAGAATAGTAATGATTTTAACTAATTCATCTACAATTAGGGATGTAATCTTCTTTCCACAAATGCGACCTGAAAAGAAAGAATAGATATTTTTAGTCAACTCTTATTTGTTTTAATTATTTTTTTAATACTTATTTTTAAATTTTCTTTAAGTCAATTGACGAAAGTTCAATGTAACTTTAAATAGTCAAATTTCAAAATCTTTTCATGATTACTAAAGAAGTGTTTGAAGAAGCTCTTTTTGGAAAAGATGATGTTTGTGTAGTAAATTTTTCGTATGATTCTGATTCGGGCAGATTAGTTGATTTTGCAGTTATTTATTTGTCCCAAAATGGAAAGGGGGTGTTTGAAATTGTTCGTTTTGATGCAAGTCAAAGAGAATCCTTTCACATTCACAGGTTTTTTACTTCTGGAAAAAAAGAAAAATTTTATATTCAAATGGGGTTGGATTTTAACACGGTTGAGTGGTGCATTGCAGAACTAAAAGAAAAATGGTTTAAATATAAAATAACTTACTTTGAGAGATAATATTAAATATAACATTGGTGGTTATATGTATGGTGGATGCGTGAAACAATTAATAATTAAGATTGGTGGAAATATGGTCGAGGATATGCGTCAAGCATGGCATGATCCTTCTAAACGTAGGCCAAATACTCACACAATTTATGTAAAAAATGCTAGCGAAGCGATGGAAGTTTTATCGCCTGAAAGGATGCACTTACTAAAACAAATTCTTGAGTATGAGCCAAGGGCATGCGTTTCGGAGTTAACAGAATTAACTGGCCGTAAACAAGAAGCAATAAGCAGGGATCTTTCCATTTTAGAAAAACACGGTGCGATAGAAAAGAAAAAGAAAGGAACAAAAACATTCATCGAACCAAAAATAGATTCAATCGAGATAAGGTTCAAGTAATTCTTTCAAGTTAACCCCCTAGTCAGCTTTAAATACTAGTTTTTCATTCTATATTGCAGATCAAAATGGCTATCGAAGAAATTATTCGAACAAAAACAGGTATACAAGGCCTGGATAAAGCTCTGAATGGTGGATTTCCCCAAGGAAACACAGTTCTGATTTCTGGTGGGGCTGGAACAGGAAAATCAACTTTCTGCTTACAATACTTAGTTAATGGGGCATCGCTTTTCGGAGAAAAGGGGCTTTATGTTTCAACAGAGCAAACAAGAGAAGAATTGTACAAACAAGCTAGTGGGTTTAATTGGAAATTGGCTGATTTAGAGCAAAGAAATTTGATTAAGATTGTTTATTTTGATATTACTAGTGGTGGAAGTTTTCTTGAAAAACTTAATACTTTAGTTCA
>CAZOCW010000137.1:0-2827 GCA_964578405.1 uncultured archaeon
CCTAAAATTAAAGCAGAGTCACCAAGTCTTAATGCAGTTCTAAGTGCTTCAGCAGGATCAACTTCCGAATCAGTTTTTGAAACACTAATTGGAGAACGAGTTTTTAATCTTTGAATATTAAAACCAATTTCACGCATGTAAGGAACTGGTAATTCAAGTGTATCTTCTTGAACAATAATTCTTGAGTTCTGCGGAATTTCAAGCATTACCGCTTGCAATAATGAAGTTTTTCCTGATCCTCTTGAACCTGCAATTAATGTTGTTGTTTGCATATCAATAAAGAAACTTAAAAGTCCTGCAGCAAGAGGATTCACATAATTATTGTCAATGAATTGTTCAAGTGTCCAAGGAGTCATTTTGTGTAATCTAAATGCAAAACCAAATGAGGATGGAGTAAGCGGAGGGCCAATTACAGCAACACGTGTTTCAAGATCCGCTAAATCAAAATCAAGTACTGGGTGAGCTTCATCAAAAGGACGTGCACTCATTGCTCTTAATTTTGAAATTAATGAATTAGCTTCATTTTCGGTAAAAGTAATATTTGTTTGGCATTGTCCATAATCTGCATGAACAATATAAATCGGTCTTGAACCAATTGGAGAATCTAAATAAATATCAGTAATTTTTCTATCGTTTAATAAAATTTCTAAAATTCCATATCCTACAGTGTATCTTGCTACCACTCTAGAAAGAGAATCCATATCTTCTGGAGATAATTGAATGTGACTAAATGAAGCAACCTCTTTAATTGTTGAAGCGTATAATCTTTCGAAATATTTTCTTGAAGTGGCAACAGTTGAAAGAGAAGTTTTTCCTGGTTTGTAGGAAGCAACAATTTCTCTTGTTTTACTTAAAACAAAATATTGGTCAGGTGCTAAAGAATATTCCGGAGGATTAACATAATACAATTTTTCTACTTTTCCACTATCTGCCAAAATTTGAACGCTTGATTCTTTTACAGCATATTCATCAACAAGTTCATAATTTTCCATTCCTGAAAAAGAAAGTTTTGAACCAATGAAACTTGGTTTAATATCTGCTTCAAAAAGAGATTTGTAAATTTGAGTGGTTTCTGGTAACTCTCTTAACTCAGTAAGAATTTTTTTTGCTCTAATGACCAATAAAGTTGCATCAAATTGATTTCTTAGTTCTAAAAGAGTGGCAATATATGGTTCGGTACATTGAGCATACGCCGGATTTCCTTGTTTTACTTTTTCTTCTTCCTTTCTATATTCTTGAAGCAAAGTTAAATATGCAAGTAATGGATCATAGCTAATCAAATCATTTGCAACTCTAACAATAATTTGGTGACGCTCTGGAAATAATGCTTCACATTCTTTTCCTGGTCTTCCTAAGTGATTATAACTCCAAACTCCGTTAATTGCTAACTTTTGGGATAAGTTAGCCATTTCCATTAACATTTTTGTTTGGATATTTTCGTAAACTCTCTCATAAACTTCTGAGAGAACAATTCGATCAGCTTCAACTTCTTGCAAAATCTTTATCGTGTGAAATCTACAATGGTGATCTTCTGCGATACTTGCTGAGTAAACACAATTCTTACAATCAAAAATTAAAGCACGTTTTCCACCAACGTCTTTTACAACGAAGTCTCCAACCTTAAATCCGCCTATCTTCATTTTGCTTCACCAAATATTAAAATTTCACTAATGCTATTGTTTCATTTTAGGGATTTCAAATATAAAAGACTTGCGAGCATGCTTTTGGCGGACAAGCGGTCCTTTGGCAAGCAACGGCAGCTTTATATTTTACTAAAACTCTTTAGTAATTATGGCAATAAAGAAAAAAACGCATTCTTTGCATAAAAAAGAAGTTGGTATAATTGATAAAGCAAAAACTTTTCTTGCTAAAGAAGAAAATGCGGTAAGATCGGACAAAAAGAAGCAATTTGTTTTCTTTGTTTTGGGATTTTTAGTTTCATATTTACTTATAACTGCAATTATTGGAGTTGTTCCACAAGTATTATTTAAATCTGCGACAGGCGGGACTGTACAATTTTTCCTTTCCTTGCAAGGGGTTGCAACACAAAATGCAAGCGTTATTTCATGTAATGAATTCTCTTGGTTTAGTGATTATGCAACAGGGGAATGTTATTCTTTCTTTGTAGGTGAAAAACAAATAATCATTTCTTGGTTGTGCACAGGGATTTTAGTAATAATAATTTTAATTTCCGCAATACTTGCAAGCTTTGGAGTAAGTTGGAATAAGAAATTAATTGGAGTAGGTGCTGCAATAGGTGCTGGAGTAATTTTTAATTTAGCAAGAATTATAATTACAGTAAATTTTATTCTAACTCAATCAGGCCCGGTTGTAGAACTAGCGCATGATATATTGTTTAGACTCGTATTATTCATTTACATTGTTTTAGTATACGTAATTTGGTTTAATTGGGCGATGGGAAAAAAATAATTGGTGAAAAATCATGAAAAGAACTGGTTTGATAAATTCATTATTAGTAAAAAAATTGCCTGAGTTAAAAGAAGCTTCTGCAAGAAGAAAAATGGCTCGAATAGAATCTGCAAATATTACAAAATCAGTACCAAATATTGTTCGGGCTTCTCGAATTGCAAGAAAAGGGACTATAAGATTACGTGATGAATTACTTGCTGGGCCTGAAAGCCAGAATGGTTCTGCGACATCATATATTAAAAGGTTAAATCATATTTTGGCACATCAAATTCCTCCTTTAGAAAGAGAGTTAATTATCGGGGAAATTGAAAAGTGGGAAGCTCAACTAAAAAATGCTCAAAAAAGAATAAAATCTGCCCAATAATTTTCTTAAAACTAATTATTTATTTGTTTTTTA
>CAZOCW010000138.1:0-905 GCA_964578405.1 uncultured archaeon
AAAATATTGATACTGGAATGGGCTTAGAAAGAACTGTTTCTGTAATGAATGGATACACTAATGCTTTCGAAATGGATACGCTTAAACCAATTTTAGATAGTGTTTTGGAAATTAGTGGAAGAAAAGGAAAGTCACAAATAGATTTAACTGAAAGTGAAAGAAAGAGTGTACGAATTATTACTGATCATTTACGAACTGCAACAATGGTACTTGGGGATGATAAAGCAGTTGTTCCAAGTAACGTTGATCAAGGATATATTTTACGAAGATTCATTCGAAGATCAATTAGACATGCAAGATTAATTGGGATACAAGGAAACTTTTGTAAGAGTGTGGCTGAGGTTGTTGTAAAAATAATGGGTCCTGTTTACTCGGAGATTGAAAAGAATAAAGACTTTGTTTATACTGAACTTGAGAAAGAAGAAGAAAAGTTTTCAACTGCTCTTGAAAATGGAACAAAAGTACTTGAAAAGAAATTACAATTTCTTGGACAAAATGTTGAAGCAAAAAAAGAACTCAATGCAAAAGGAGCATTTGATTTATTCCAATCATATGGATTTCCCCTAGAAATGACAATTGAAATGTGCGCTGAAAAAGGTTTTACAGTTGACAAAACTGGATTTGAATTATTATTAAAAGAACACCAAGATCTTTCAAGAAAAGGAGCTGAACAAAAATTCAAAGGGGGTTTAGCTGATGCAGGCGAAGCAACAACAAAACTTCACACAGCAACTCACTTACTAAACCAAGCCCTTAG
Source organism: uncultured archaeon (assembly GCA_964578405.1). GTDB lineage: Archaea > Iainarchaeota > Iainarchaeia > Iainarchaeales > JAAZKV01 > JAAZKV01. The sequence goes on from CAZOCW010000138.1 coordinate 758, forward strand.
AGAAATAGTAAATCAAAATATTTCTCAAAAAGGAGCAAACATCACTGCTGAGCGAGCAAGGTTTGATTTTAATGCTGATGAAAAATTAACTGATGAGCAAGTAAAAAAAGTAGAAGATTGGGTAAACCATGTAATAAATGAAAAAGCA
>CAZOCW010000138.1:915-2819 GCA_964578405.1 uncultured archaeon
TGATTCTAAATATGGTGAACAAGTAAAAGTTTATACTGTAAAGAAAGAGAACAAAATATTTTCTAAAGAAATTTGTGGCGGACCACACGTGGATAATGCAGGTAAATTAGGGCACTTTAAGATTGCAAAACAAGAAGCTGTAGCTGCAGGGGTAAGACGAATTAAAGCGGTGCTTGAATGAGTAATGGCTCAGAACTAAAATCTTCATTTGGAATAAGAAAAGCTACTTTAGAAGATCTTAAATTAATTGATTCTCAAAAAGAGTTATTTCAAATTAAACATCCAAAATATTTAAATTTAGCCTCAAAACATAATAACACAACTACTTTTTTAGCGGTTGATCCAAAAGGACAAGTTAACGGATTTGTTACTGCATTAATTGAGGAAGCAAATGTTGGAAGAATTCTTTGTCTTTATACTAGAAAAGGTTTTGAAAGAAACGGAATTGCAAGTAAATTATTAGGTAAAGCAAATGCTTTTTTTATTAGGAAAAAAATTCCTTTTGCAAGAGTTTGGTCAACAGAAGAAGCAATGTTATTTTATAAAAAACATTCAAATTATCGCCCCCAAACTGGAATGTTAATTAATCCTGCAGCGTTTGAAGCAAAACTTAAATCAAATCCTAGAAAAAGATTAAAAGTAAGAGTTAAACCAAAAGTACTTTCCCCCCAAAATAGAATGAACCCACTAAAACTTAGAAGAAGAAGGTAACTTTTCTTTCAAAAACGATTCCTTTAGATCCTATTAACCAATACTTCTTTAAACATGAACCGACAATATTTCACTTATGCCTGATCAAATTTCACCAAATACTAAAGTTGCAGTAACTATTGCTAAACCAAAAGAAATAATTGAATTATTTAAAGAAATGAATCAATTTCACTTAATTACTCCTACTGCTATTGACAAAAAATCTAATGAATTTATTGTGATTGCAAAAGAAAGAAGCGGAAGAATTGTAGGATACTCAAGAGTTAGATTTCATAAGACTGATGGAGTTATGGAAGCGTACTTGGATATTTCAACAAGAATTGGCTATAAAGGAAAAGGAATTGGAAGTAAACTACTTGGCAAAACAAATGCTTTAATTATTTCTGAAGGGGTAACAGTTGCAAGATTAACTTCTTTTGCAAATGGGTTTTATAATAAAACAAATTATAGACAAAGTGTTGGAGATGCTTTCGAAATGGAAAGCGAACTAAAGAATTATGAAGCAAATTTTCAAAGACAAGTAAAAGAAATGCAGGAGAAAAGAAGAGTTAATTTTTCTAGGTTGGCAAAAGTTAAAATAAAAAATACTTTGTCCCCAATTAATCGGATAAAAAAAGATCAATGGGTAAAGAAAAGATTGTTGCGAAAACGAAGATAAGTAAAGCTTTTTAGTCACTTAATCATTATTCTATATTATGGTTGAAGAAATCAAATCTAAACCAAAGAAGAGAATTCCAGTTAATGTTCAAAAAGCAGGGTCTTTTGCCCTGTCCTTACTTTTAGGAGAGCACAATAAATTCAATCTTCCTTTTGATGAAAGTATAATTGGAAATAGTTTAACTATGTCAAGGAGTAAAAAAGTATTTATTGCAGTGGATAAAAAAAAACCTTTACTAATTTTAGGGTATGTTGTTTATGAGTTGGTTAAAGACAAAGCAAAACTTTTACGTATGTCTTCAAGAAAGGGTTATGAAAGTGCAAGAATTGGAAGACAACTTTATGGAAAATCCCGTGCACATTTACAACGATTGGGAATAACTAAAATTGAAACAGTTGGCGCAAGAGAGGATGCAAGTAATTTTTATTTAAAGAAGTTACACATGCAAGAAATTATGCGGCCAACAATGCACGGAGCAAAACCTGATTTTGCACAAGAATTAACGATAACTAAAAGACCTACAAGAATTAAAATT
>CAZOCW010000139.1:0-2792 GCA_964578405.1 uncultured archaeon
TGCAGCAAATATTGCTGGAGCTGATAGAATATTTAATATTGGGGGAGTTCAAGCAATTGGGGCTCTTGCATATGGGACTACTCAAGTTCCTTCTGTGGATAAAATTGTTGGACCTGGAAACAAATATGTGGCCGAAGCAAAAAAAGAAGTTTATGGGATTGTGGGGATTGATTTTATCGCTGGGCCTTCGGAGGTACTTATTGTTGCTGATGAAAGTGCTAATCCGAAATTAATTGCTGCTGATCTTTTGGCACAAGCGGAGCACGATATTAATGCTCGTGCAAATTTGATTACTACTTCCAAAAAGATGGCTACTCAAGTTAAAGCAGAGCTTGGAAAACAATTGAAAGAATTAAGTACTCGAGCGATTGCGGAGCAGGCAATTTCTAAGAGTTCAATTACTGTGGTTAAAGATTTAGAAACTGCTGCAAAAATGGCTAATGAAATTTCTCCTGAACACTTGGAAATACAAATTAAGGGTGCACTCAAATTCCTGGACAAATTTTACAATTATGGTTCCTTATTTGTTGGAGAAAACTCTGCAGAAAGTTTGGGTGATTATTGCTTGGGTCCAAATCACACTCTTCCAACTAGTAAATCCGCAAGATACACTGGTGGATTATCCGTTAGGGATTTTGTAAAAATTGTTACAATTCAAAATGTATTGAAGAGGGATAAGAAATTAATTGGGGCGGCAGTGAAACTAGCTGAAGTGGAAGGATTAGTTGCGCACAAAAAGAGTGCGGAAAAGCGCCTTTAATCTCAAAAACTCCAATAATAAGCTTTAAATATTTCAAATCCTTATTTATGTTAGTTTTGGGAGTGGATTAATTTGGCAGCAGCAAAAAAGAAAGTTAGTGAACCGGAAGTAGTTAGTACTGCAAGTACAACTAGTTCTTCAGCATCAATTGATGCAAATACAGCAAAATTACTTGCAGCAGTATCATACATATTTCCTTTAATTGGAATAATACTTTATTTTCTGTTTAAAAAAGGAGAAAATGATTTAGTAAGATTCCACTCATTACAATCAGTTTTGTTAGGAGTTGTATTCTTCGTAATATTCTTTTTCGGAATAATGATAACTACAGTTCTATCAATAATAATTGGAATAATCCCAATAATCGGGGCAATAATCGGACTTTTGATTGGTCTTGTTGCATTCTTTGTATTTGGTGGGCTAAGCTTAGTTTATCTTGTAGTGGCAATATTTTGTCTAATGAAAGTACTAAAGGATGAAAAGAAAAAGTTGCCAATAATTGGAAACCTGGCTGAAAAATATAGTTAATTTCTTTAGAGTGAGAATTATGAACAAAAAACTTTTAGTTCTAATTCTCATTATTTCTATTTTTCTTTTCTTTGGTTGCACACAGCCTGATCCAATTGATGTTGCTAATAAAACTGCTTCAGTAAGAGCCTTTTTGAATGAGTATCCTACTGCAAAAGTTAAATCAGTTCTTTTTGACTCTGAATTGATTGCTGATTTGAAAACAGAAATTAAAGATAATTGTGGGAATAACTCTGATTTTAGTGAAGGGTATAGAGTTTCTTATGCAAATAAGGATATGAATGCTGCAATTAATGTTTGGGTTTCAAAAGACTCTAAAAGAGTTTTGTGTATTTATGCTCAAGAATTAAGTAAAGGGGAGAAAATAATTTGTTCTTCTGGTGAGTTTAATGAAAAAACTAATCAATGTGAAGTTGTTCCTCAAGTAAGTTATTCTTGTTCTGTTGGGAGTTATGATTCTGGTTCTAATAAATGTGTTGTTACGCCTGATGTTAATTATATTTGTTCTATCGGTGAGTTAAATTTCAGTAATACTAAATGTGAATACACTCCACAAACTGTGGGAGTTTGTTTAGAGGGTATTTTTAATTCAACTTCAAATAAATGTGAATTAGTTCCTGAACAACAAGTTAGTTGTGTTTTGGGAGAATTTAGTTCTGATTTAAACAAGTGTGTTTTTGCCCCCCAATCTCAAATGATTTGTTCGGAAGGAGTTTATGATTCTAGTTTGAATAAGTGTGTTCTTTCTCCGCAACTTCAAGTAATTTGTTCTCAAGGAGTATATAATTCTTCAAATCAAACTTGTGAATATGCTCCCCCTGTACAATATGTTTGTTCTCAAGGAACGTATGATCCTAATTCACAAACTTGTATTTACAATCCACAAGGGCAAACCTGTTCTGCTCAAAGCGGAAATATTTGTTCTACAAATCAAACTTGTAATGGAAGTTGGTTAAGTGCAACTGATTCGGATAAATGCTGTAATGAATATTGTGTTGATGAAGTAATTACTCAACCAAATTGTGGAAATGGTAAATGCGATTTAGAAGAAACCGCTGCAAATTGTTCTACTGATTGTTATCCTGAAAATTTGCCTTATTCAGTTTTAGCAATTCACGAAGAAACTTGGGGCGGAATGGTGAATATGGTTGAACTTGCAAACAAGTACAAAACTCCATTAAGTATTTTCTTTTGGCCAGGGGTAGTAGATTATATTTTACAAGATCAAAGTAGAATAGATTTGGTTCATTCTTGGCAAGCACAAGGACATGAAATAGGAATTCATAATCAACAATGTGATACTAGCGGAAATAATAGTATACTAGAATATGGCCCTGATGATGCTGCAAAATATGAACAATTAGTAGCTCCCTATAAAGTTCAATCAGGGACAAGCTCTTGTCAAACTTGGCTTCCTGCTGATTACAAATATAATATTGGAATTACTAGAGTTGAAGGAAGATCCTCTCAATTTGTTTCAGCTTTGCTTTTTGCTGCTCCACTT
>CAZOCW010000140.1:0-2791 GCA_964578405.1 uncultured archaeon
AGGTGGTCAATTTACTGCGCCGATAGGTGGTCAATTTAGGCGTTTTGTCCAGATATACTGCATTATCAGAAGATCATTGTTGCATTAAGTGAGACTGGGAGGATAATGAAGGAGATTGATTTGAAAAAATAGATTTGGGATTTTTTGGAATCATATTAAAGCGATTAAGTTTGGATATATCGGATATTTTTTGTAACTTGATAATATACTTATGTTTAATTGTTTTATTTAAAAAATTCACCATGGAAAAGAAAATTTTTGAATTCACTAATGAGAGTAACCCTTCAATAAAGGTTTACAACACTTTTTATGCTGCAACTTATGGTCAATTCCCTCATGTTTCACTATACAGCATCGACGAAGACGGAAATAGGTTGGAATGGATGGTCAAACCCAAGTACATCCTGAAAAATGGGTTAATAGATTCAATAGTATATGATTTGGGAAGTGAACTGACAGGGATTATTGTTTTAGGATAAAACAATAAAAGAAAATCAGCAGTTTACATCATAGCTCTATCAGGACAGAGTAAATTTACTCCAATACGAATTGCCTACCGGAATACTTTTCCTAACTTTACATACAATCAAAACAACCAAAGCCAATGATCAAACCATAAAAGACCGATTCTTAAAATATTGATAGAAGCGTTAGCTTTTATTCCTGCTGTTGAAAATCGCCAGTTTTAAACGCACACATGAATAATAAGTTGAACGCTCACGTTACGGCGTGGGCTGACTTATTCGTGTGCAAGGTGTCTGGCGATACCTCAACAGCGATGACAGTTAAGTTCACGCTCTTTTTTTTAATATTCAAAGTGATTTGATTAGTCGAAGAATTATTTGAGGAAGCTTTGTATAGTATTACAAATTAATGAAAGAATGAATCTAACTATATTACCAACAATGTTATGGAACCTGAAGTACTAGAAATTGAGGACATATTTGCTATCTACAAGCTAATACCTGAAGGGAAAAGAGAAAAACTATTTAGCAAACCTCATACTCTTGCCCAAAAATATAACTTATTAAGATCCTGTAATATAACTTATAAAAAAATGTATGGTGAAGATAATAAGGAGATCATTATAAGAATGATTGAAATTTTAAGAAAAGGTAATAGTTGTGGTTTTAGAGATAACAATGTAGTTAAAGAAAATGAATGGTGGTGGAAGGGTTGTAGAGAATTGGAAACAAAATACCATAATGAAGTTAGGAATGCAACCCAACCTCACAGATATTGGGAAATTACAGAAGATGATTTGTTTAGGAGCGGCGCTCTTAAAAATATACGTCTTAAGAAATTACAGAAGGGAGAAGAATTATTTTAATAATCTTTCTATGGAATATATTTATCTGCATTTTGAGGATGAAGAATTAATAATGAATTGTTATCCTTTTGAAAAGGCTGAAGCAATAATTGAAGGTGGAGTTAAGACTTCCCTTCAAAAGCTTTTGCTAATGAAGGAATGTCTGGACATTTGTTACGATAATAAAAATAGGCAGGGATCTTCTGAACTTGATATAGTGAGATATGCAAGAGCTGAAAAAAGAGTTAGGGTAGCTTCATATGAATACAAGTTGTCCTTGGTCAAAAAAGGTGTAGCTATTAAAGAAATTGCATTTTGGTTTTCATTTGAACTCTTCCTCATTAAAGAAGCTTTTTCATCGGAGAAGGTACTTGAAGTCTTGAACAAATCGTTCTGGCTGGTGGGTGAACAAGAAGAATTGCTTCGAGAAGCAAGACAAATAATTGTCAATATGAGAGTAGGTGCCGAGACAAATAGAGTAATAAATGACATTGAGGCTGATATAATGAGGAGAGATGATTTTTAATCAATTATTAAATAATTTGCTCATAAGAGTTATTTGATTTCTAACAATACTTAATTAATTTTTGGTACCACAGGAAATAAGGCATTCACTTGAAAGCTCACATTTTTTCTTTGTTGCTTAGCAATGTCAGGCACTACGTGTTTAATCCGGTGGATTAAAACTTGCAAAGCAAACAAGCAGAGCTCCGCTTAATCGCTCCATTATGCTCTCAAAGAAAAAACTGTTACACCTCCATCGCTCATATCGTTCCTTTCAATCCCTGGGACCCTACAATGGAAGAGGGTTTTTTAGCAGGGATTGAATCACGATCGTGCATGGCTCGCCTGCGACTCGATCCTGCACCGTTCACAGCTTTTTATTCCAAGCCTCAAAAATGAGGCATAGAATTGCAAAGTCAGTTCACTCACCTCGGTCTGCTACTTTGTCAATTTAAGGCTGAAATGCGCCTTCATTGACTTCAATAGCTCTTAGACCTCAAAACGGATCTCAACTCGCAGGACGGCTCGCATCCTCCGGATTTTTCCGTCAGAGGAAAGACAGAAGAACCAAATCAATCCAATCTTAGCTGCATAAAGTTTTGGTCCCATTATTAGGATATTTGATTTTAATATTCTAATTTTAAGGAGTTTGCACCTAAATTAATCTAATACTATGCATAAGAAAGACAGCTATTGGTCCAAGCCATTGTTCTTATTGGCTTTTTTATCATTAGTTTTAACAGGATGCCCTCCTAAAGCGGATCCACCAGAAATACCAACATTAACAACCACAAATGCAGGATCCATTACTTCAACATCGGCCACTACTGGTGGAAATATAACTATTGATGGTGGTGCTGATATTATAGCAAGAGGAGTTTGCTGGAGTACTACTATGGCACCAACAATAGCAAACAGCAAAACTTCAGATGGAACTGGAGTTGGCAATTTTATTAGTTCACTGGCAGGGCTTAATCC
>CAZOCW010000141.1:0-2745 GCA_964578405.1 uncultured archaeon
TAGTTGTTCTCTAATTCTTTTTGCAATTTGTTGAGCAGTTTGAGATTCAATTACTACCCCATGAACTGGACAATGCGGAGTTCCCACTCTTGCATAAAGCAATCTTAAATAATCATAAATTTCAGTAACAGTCCCAACAGTGGATCTTGGGTTATTAGAAGTAGATTTTTGTTCAATTGAAATTGCAGGAGATAACCCTTCAATAGAATCCACATCAGGTTTATTCATTAAACCAATAAATTGTCTAGCATAAGCACTAAGTGATTCAACATATCTTCTTTGACCTTCAGCATAAATCGTATCAAAAGCAAGAGTAGATTTTCCACTTCCAGAGAGCCCAGTTATCACTATGAATTTATCTCTCGGCAGTGAGAGAGTAATATTTTTGAGATTGTGTTCTCTTGCTCCGCGAACTACTAATTCTTTCATAATTATCACTTAAGTTTTAATAAAAACCCAGAAAATATAGGCTTTCTCGAGATAGAAATACTTAATAGAATGGTTAATAAATAATCGCAAAGCAGTTTGCCGCCAACAAAACTAAAGGGCAAGTAATACAAAAATCCCGATAGTATTGCAAACAAAACTAATTATTGCAATTTTTTTAACACTCATGCTTGACAGACCCGCAAGCAAAGTTACTGCAGCTTCATCAGGAATAAAAGGAGAGGCAAAGAATATGCCTGCAACGGCAAACATTAAGTAATGCCAAATCTTTGGTTTGATAATCTTTTGCGCAGTTGACTTAACAAATAAGAAAGGACGTTCTCTTCTTAACTTATTAAATTCTTTTTCAAAAGAAATTTTTACAAACTTAAAAATTATCATGTCCCCTAATAGTGAACCTAAACCCCCTATTATCGCACCCAAGAATATGTTTTCTGGTCGAAGTATTAACAACAAACCTGCTGAGAAAGGAGAAGTAAAACCAAAAGAAAATAATATTCCTGCAAAGAAAATTCCAAAATAACTCCAAGTCCCTAAATGCCACAAATATTGATCCAGAACTGCATTTGTAAACAACAAATAAGATAAAATAATACAAATAATAAATAAAAATAACTTAGGGTATTTGAAACGAAATAGTATTTTAAAATGCAAATGAGAAAATATCTCCTTAACAAACTCGCGTTCCTTTTTTACAAAAAGAGAGGTTTGCTCATAAAAAGTAACCTTTAAAGACATAACATATTTACCTTTTTAGTTAATATAATTATTACTATAACAAAATATTTTATTTCTAAATCCCAATTATGCAGGAGTACTTACTTCCCAAAGCACTCTATAAACTGACCTAACTGATGCAACAATTTCTTTGTTCTCAATTAAAATTGCCCCTGGTTGTCCACCAGTTGTGAAAAACCCCATTTTATCCCCATAAAAGAAAATAGTTGCTTGAAAGTTTGTAAGTTTGAAAAGATACCGAACACTTCTAAGTCTCTCAGGCTCAGATTTATCATAAATTTTAGGAGTACTTTTTGATGTGAAAATAACATTATGCCAAAATCCTTTCTCCACTCTTTTTGCAATAAAGTTTTGAATAAATAGTTCTTTGAATAATTGCCCAAAAATATCATAATCAATAATAAAGTAAGTATCCTTTCCAACTACAAGCATATCATCCCAAATACTTTTGAGCCCCTTCATTCCAATAAATGTTTTTACATTAAGTTGACTTTTTGATCCAATTGCAAGTTCAGCAAATTCCGGCATTGCAGCTGCCAGAAGTTTTTTCTTATTATCAATCATTTGAAGTAATATTTTTGGATCAACTGCATGAAACACTTTAATATTATTAGTAGTGGATTCCGCAATTATTCCTCTTGCCATCATTTTATCCAAAATATCATAAACGCTTTGACGCAAAATGTTTGTTTTTTTTGAAATTTCAGCAGCAGTGGCGTGTCCAGTTTTTAGTAGTATTAAATAAATCTCAGCCTCCTTGTTTGTTAGACCAAATTCTTCGAGCACTTCCTTTAGTTCCATATAATTATTACTAGGGAGAATGTACTTTATATTCTTATGCTTATGTCGTAACTATTCTACGACAAGTGTTCAAATACTACTTCCAAAGGGAGTTACTTTGGTGAGCACGAATGAATTTGAAGACCTTAGGAATCGGAGCAATAGTAGTAATAGTGATATCGCTTCTTTTTTTAGCGATTTCACCAAATGTAACCGGTAATTTTGGAGCAATACAAAGTAGTAACCAAAACATTAAAATTGGGGCAATACTTGCCCTAAGCGGACCAAGTACAATTTGGGGAGAGAGTGTTCGTAACGGAATGGACCTAGCCCTATTAGATCACCCAAACCTAGTAGTAGATTACGAAGATAGTAAAGGAACAGCAGCAGATGGAATAAGCGCGTATCAAAAACTAAAACTTGAAGAACCAGATATTTATGTAAGTGCATTAAGTATAGTAAGTGTCCCTCTTGCTTCCCTTGCAAAGGAAGATAAGAAAGTAATGATAATCACTCAAAGTGCGGCAAATAATATTACAAACGAATATGCATTTAGATATTATACGGATGCAAATCACTTTGCAACACCAGTATTTGAATCTATGAATTCTCCGCTTATTAATGTAAAGAAAATAGCAGTGGTTTATAGAAATGATGAATACGCAAAATCAGTTGCAGCAAAAATAAAAGAATTAAGTATGGCACAAGGAAAAGAAATTGTATTCATGGAAGCATATACCCCAAATGAAACAGATTTCTCAACAATCCTTGCTAAAGTAA
>CAZOCW010000142.1:0-2735 GCA_964578405.1 uncultured archaeon
ATTAAAAGATACAAACGAAGATGTTAATGCAATAGAAAAAGTTTGGAAAGACCATTTTTCGGATAAAAGCTTTAAGCAGTTTGAAAATAAAGAATTATTTACTTTATTATTAATGCCATCCTTTAATGGTGCGATGAAAAAAGGATGGATTGAACCTGACAAATCCTATCCTGCAGGTGAATACCAGCGTGATTTCAAAGAACAAGCTTTAGTTTATGAAGGGTTTTTAAGAGCAATAAACAGCACTGACCTCAATATTACAGGGATAATTTCCTACGGGTACTGGTGGCACAACACTTTGCATGACCCTATTAGTCATGGAAATTCACTAGGGCAGTCGATAAGAAACAAAGATGCTGAGCAAGTATTCTATGCTTGGGCAAATTAATTAAAATTTGCTTTGGGGTTTAATTTATATAGTACATTTGAGGTATATTGAGTATGAAAAAAGTATTTTTTATTGCAACTTTAGCTTGTTTATTTTTCGTTCTATTAGGATGTGTTGATGTTCCTGTTTGTGGAAATAGTGTTTGTCAAAGCAGTGAAGATTTCCAAAGTTGCCCTCAAGATTGTAGTGGGCCTTATTTAGTTGAATTTAGAGTTAATTCTGATTACACAGGTACTTCGCCTATTGAATCAGCAAAAATAGTTCTTTTCAATAAGGAGAGAGCAGAAACAATGTTTACTGATGTTGATGGAAAAGCATCTGGGTTATTGCCAGCTGGAGAATACGACCTAATGGTATCAAAAGAGGGATATGAAAAATATGTTAGTGCTCTTAAACTAAATAGCAATTATAGTTTTGATTTGGTTTTAGAAATAGCGCCAACTAGTTGTACGGATTCTGACAATGGAATTAATGTTTATGAGAAAGGAAGTGCTATATTGAATAATGGGGAAATTAAAACTGATGAATGTATTACTTCACCAATAACTGGGGTAGCAGAGTATTACTGTAATCCTGCTTCTGAAAACACTTCTATTGCAGTTTCATACGAAAATTGTCCAATGGAATATGTATGCAATAATGGGGCTTGTATTTCTCCAACAGATCAAAATACACTTTAATGGAATTTTGCCCAGTAACAACCTTTTTAAAGGTTTTTAGATCCAAGTATCTTAGAAAAACTACTTTTATTTTAATGGCTTTAATTTTTTGCTAGTGAGTTAAGAAAAACAAGAAAGGATGTTGGTGTTTATGAATCATTATAGAGAAATAGAAGGATTACCAATTAGTATGATAAGTGAGCGAACAAAATTCACTTCAACTAATACTCCAGTTAACCCAAACCAAGACTTAAAACACAAGAAAACTGGTACTACTACTGTTGGTGTTGTGGGTAACGGATTTGTTTTACTTGCGGCTGATCAACAAGCAACAATGGGAAATGTTGTGGCTGATGAAGATGCACAAAAAATTTACGCAATTACTGACTATGTTGCTTTAACTATTTCAGGCGGAGTAGGAGATGCACTTGCAATTATTAGATTCTTAAAAGCACAAGCAGCTTTATATGAAGTTGAAAGAGGAGTAAAGATTACTCCTAAAGCTGTAGCTTCATTACTTTCAAACGTATTAAACGGAAACAGATACTATCCATTTATGTTCATGCCATTAATTGGTGGAGTAAATAACAAAGCAGAATTATATGAAATATATCCTGTTGGAAGTATAGCTGATAAGAAAAGATATGGTGTTACTGGCTCAGGAAGCGATTTTGCAATTTCAATACTTGATGCTGATTTTAAAGAAGCAATGAACGAAGATGAAGCACTTTTACTTGCAGTTAGAGCTGTAATGGCTTCAAAGAACAGAGATATTTACACTGGTGGAAAAACAATTTCAGCAGTAATAATTGACAGTCAAGGATATAGACAACTTGATACAAAAGATGTTGAAAAAACAATTTCTAAAGTAAAAATAAACTTTGCAAAACCACAAAAAATGTAATTTTGCAAAAGTATTTTTCTTTAATTATCAAAAATTGTTTTGAACATAAAGTCATTGACTACGGACTTAACTCACATTAATAAAAAATGATTAAATATGGTACAAAAAATACAAATACTTGATGAAATAAACGAGATAGCTAAACGAATAATTCCTAGCATCTGCCAAGTAACAAAAATAGAAATGGAAGGGCCTGAAGTAGTTATCTACACAAGAAACCCTGCTGCGTTCTTTGGAACTGAAAACTTAGTTTCTAAAATTGCTTTCGAACTAAAAAAAAGAGTAAACATTAGAACTGATAAATCTCTTTTATCAAATCCTGAACAAGCAAGAAAACAAATAATGGAAATGATTCCAAAAGAAGCGGATGTACGAGATATTTATTTTGAAGAACCTTTTTGCGAAGTTGTTATTGAAGCTGTAAAAAAAGGACTTGTAATTGGAAAGGGCGGAGAATTATCAAAAAGAATAATACTTGAAACAGGGTGGACTCCTAGAATCTTAAGAGCACCAATTGAAAAATCTGAAATTTTAACTGGTATACGAAAACACTTATACAAAAATGCTGATGAAAGAAAAAAATTCTTACTAAAAACTGCTGAAGAAATTTACGCTGAAAAAGTTGAAACAAAAAGACAATGGATTAGATTAATGGCTCTAGGCGGATTTAGAGAAGTTGGAAGAAGTTGCATGCTAATTGAAACACAAAGTACAAAAGTAATAATGGATGTTGGATTAAATCATAGTTTTGATGACCCCTACCCTTACATTGATGCACTTGGTT
>CAZOCW010000143.1:0-2722 GCA_964578405.1 uncultured archaeon
CTTTCGGTATTTCAACCATGTGGTCAGGAATAAAGGAAGTGTTCTTTGTCATCCGCTGAAACTGGGGTTCAAAGATACGAATTATGGATTTGGGTTGTTATTAGGTTGGGAATTCCCTCATTTCCGCCTTTTTGCCTTCTTGCACTTTCGCATTCCTGCATTTTCATTCATTCCGACCGCAGTGTGGAACCTCAAAATGTAGTTGGTAATCGTAGTGCTGGCAACTGCTGAAAACCGCCCATTAGGTGATCTGTGCGCCGGGTGATGTGAGAGGCGCACCCCGTCCCCGGCTTAGCCGGGGGCGGGGCCATCTACTTGATTAGCGGTAGTTTTTTATTTTATGCTTGCTATGTCAATGTTTGTCGGAATACCCTGAGGAAACCTTGCAAACATTCTCAATTTGTCATACGTCATGTTTTTGTCGCTGTATTTAAAAGCACTTTCTCCACTTGCAGTTACAGATATTGTCACAATGAGATTAATAGGAGCGGTGAAAATTAGCAATAGTCCGTGCCCAATTGTAGCTAAAGTGTAAACCGGAATTGTCCAGCTATAATGCTTTGGTTTAGCATAGCGCAATTTAAACCGTTCAACATCGCTTATAGGAACAGTTACACATTTGCTATCGGATTCTGTCAATACAACAATTTTGTTGCTGTCGATTGCGATTAACTCGCCAGTAATTTTTGAAGTTGTCTTGCGAATTATTTTAATGTATGAGCCATACGCATTAACATCTATTTTGTCTGCTGACGGTAAATAGCGTGGAGAAGTGCAGCTACTGATAATAACTGCACAAAGAATGGTTAATATTATTTTAGTTCTCATAGTATGAAAATGTTTTAGTGTCAACTTTTGAATTCCAAAATTCCTGTTCCATTGTGGTCTCATATCGTTTATAGTTTTTCGCTTCTGATTTGAGATATTTTTTAGGATTGTTCACCATTTGGTTCAGTTTCAGTAAATCTTTATCTTTTATCCAATGCTCACGCATCCATTCCAAATAATATCCCTTGGAATAAAGAAATAATTCGTAGTCTGTTTTTGGATTTGGAAGAGTGAAGTTGAATGTATATTCACTACCAGGCATTGAGATTAAATACTTGTCAGGAATAATTATTTCACTTAATGCTTTATTGTCAGGTTTTCCTTTATTCAAAACACTATTGGGCGAAATTTCATAAGGATTAACTTCCTCTATTATATTTGTTAATGCTGCATAATCTATGCGCCACAAACCTTTATTTAATACAATTTTTAATTTTACTTTTAAATTGGAAGATAAATTTTGCAAGGGGATGAATTGTCTGTTTATTGCAATTGGCCCTGTTTCATAAAATCCATTTTGAAGTATCCAATTATTTGTTTGTTCATTCCATAAGTAAATGTCAATGTTGCCTAATTCCTTTTTTATTCCGCCTTTCAGTTTTTCCTTTGTGTCATTATTCGTTTCAAGTTTTGCAAAAATGTCACCAACTTCATTACCCATATATCCCATAGCACTATAAATAAAGTAAGTTGTCATTATAGTCTGACGAAAGTTTAGGATAAGTCCCAAATCATTCGTGTTGTTAACATTGTCAAAACTTAAAAGGATTTCTTCTTTGCTGCTTAAATTATTTTCATCGCATAGTGAAAACCTTTCCTGTCTGTCTTGGATTCTTAAAAGTGATGTTATGTCGCCTTCATTTGCCGTTGCAACCGAAAGTGGATAACTCTTTTTGCATAGATAAAAAGCGTTTGTCGGAGATTGAAAGACGCGCTCTCCTTCTTTTCTTGGATAAGCAAGAAGTTTAACATCCTTAACACAATGTGTTTCCAATGCCTCATTTTTCATTGTGATTGAAAATGTATCATTTATAAGTTGTCCATTATTTAAAGCATCAATATCATAATATTCCATCGAAGGAGCAATTGCATTCGAGAAACCTTCAGCGTCTGCATAATGGTAATTGTCATTTTTATTAATGTAAAAAGTCGGACAAGAACCGAAACATGCTTTTGGATTTGTAAGGCAAATTATCCCGACGACAACATCAAGACCAACTAAGATGCTTAACGCTGCTATTCTGCCTGCTTCTGGATTTTGTATTTTTTTGTTTGTTTCAAAAATTGCGACGCTGTCAATGGGAATATTGATTGTTCCTTGAAATATAGGTTTGCGGTTGAAATCATACTTGGTTCCAATGCCACTTACTACATTTAAAGTCGTATCCACTTTCCAGCTGTCCCATAATATACATACATCGCCATTTTTGAGGTGTGCTTTCAAATACGGCTTTGTCTGCATATTTTTTGTTTCATGAATTAAACTATTTGCGTCTTTGTAGTTTGAACGAAAATAATAAGTTTTGCAAGCTTGTATCGCCAGGATAGCTATTATAAGCGTCCCAATGTAGAAGATCAGTTTTTTATTTTTCATTGTCGTCTGGTTTAAAATTACCGCTAACATTTAGGATTTTATTCTGGACCGTTCAAAAAAATATTTGATCTGCAGAGGCTTTTTGTTAAAGGATAAAATCCAGTTGGACGAAGCCGCTTTCGAATCGATTATCAAATATAAGGGGATTTTATTCTTTTCTTCCATAAATTGAATGAATATTTAACGTCATTTTCCCATTCTTATCTCACATTTTGAACGACAGATCCTGGGGGGTTGTCTGTAAACCGGGGTGGAGGTTCCTCCCTCTGGTCGGAATGACGGGCCGCTCCAATCTAAAAA
>CAZOCW010000144.1:0-2718 GCA_964578405.1 uncultured archaeon
CCAACTTTTTTCCCAAGCTTTATCAGCTTCCACGCGCGCATTTCTTTCTTTTATACTTTCAATTTCTTTTTTTAATTTACTTTCAGCCACTTTAAACCAAGCCCCCACCAATTAAACGAAATCAAATAATCCTTTTTGTTGAACTGTATCACTCTTAAACACTGAATTAATTTCTTTTTCAATCATGTCCAGTCTTTGAATTAAATAAGAAGACAAATTCTCTTGCCTTGCCATATTTTGAGCAATCTTCAAATATTTTCTAACAGAGCCTTCGTGAATTGTAAGTATGATTGAACTCTTTCCACATTTGTAACACTTGCCTGAAAGAGGAATTCTTCTATATTTTTCATTACAAGTAGTGCACCTAAAGGTTTGACGAGAAAATGCACGTGCATTTCCAATAATATCTGGTAAAAAGTGCGAACCCATTACTTTCTCAAGTGCATCTTTAGCGTCTACTGCCATTATTTTTTTCTGTAAATTATTTTGTCGTTGTATTTTTTCATCCATGGATTTTAATTGAATATATCTTGACATCTTTGGACCCTCGTCAAATAAATTTGTATCATGAGTATAACCAATTCCAGAGTATTGCTTTTCTTTTCCAAGAATATCTTTTACAGTTTCAATATTTATGTTTGGTTCACAAACATTAAGTGATTTTTCATATAATTCAAGCGGGAAGTTCCAACAAGTTTCCATTTTGTGTACTTCATCATCAACTTCTGAAGGATTAACGATAATTGTGAATACAAGCGGAGCATCCATTCTCCCCCCACTTTTGTGAGATAAATATTGTTGAGAAAAATTTAGTAACGCATCCATCAAAAGTAATAAAGAATCCTGATCCCCATCAACGTTTCTTCTTTTAGCACAAACAAAGTAAGGATGACCAAACCCTAATCTTGCTTTTGTATAACCTAAAATACGAGAATTTACTGCAGCAGAAGTGTGTGGAGCAAGTCCCAAAACCATGTGCCCAATTAAATCCTCTTTTGTTTTTGCATTGTAAAATCTTGGTTGTTTGTAAAACTTTTCAAGTAAATCATCACAAAAATTTGACACTCTAACTAACCAATCTCCACATGTTTCATTTACCACAACATCTTGCGGATAAAGTTCAATCATTTGAGTGTCGCTTGTTATTTCTTTTCCATAAATATCCATTACATATCCAAGTGATTTTACTTTTTCAACCGTAAGATTTAATTCATACGGTTTGAAATGAGTAATTATTGCATTTAGTAATTCAAATCTAGTTGTCCCATCACGGAAAATGTGAATATCGTGTTTTGCTCGAAGTATTCCCTTTTCAAGTGCTTCAACTTCCTTGATTTCAGAAATCATTCCCTTAACTCCTTTCACAGTATCAGGCAAAGAATTTTCCCCAAGTGTTTTTCTTGCTCTATCCATTAATATTCGTAAATCAACTTCGTGTTCTCCAGAGCCAATTGTTTTGTTTCCACAAACCCCACATTGTTCCCCAGTTACACTTTTTCCACAGTGTTTACAAAAGTTTAATCTTACCCCTCCAAGTTTACAATTTGGACAATGATGATCGGAAGTAATTTTTCTACATTGAGGGCAAAAGTATTCTGCAATTTCAATAGTTACTTTTCCATTTTCATTTTGTGAGGGATCAATTGCTTTGTTTATACTTCTAATACTTCCTCCCTTAAGTCCAATTGGGAATAATACGTGAGGGTTTCCTTTCATTTGTCTTGGCTTTGCCTGCTCTGGCCTTCCCATTCTTCCCCCAATAAAAGAACCAGCTTTATCTCTAATAATTAAACCTGAAATTTCTGATAAATATCCCGTAACATTTTCATTAGTGCTTTGTTTCTTTGTCTCAAGTGCAAATGTTTCAATTACACTTTGTGCGTGTTCTTCAATAACTACTCCCGCAGTTGTAAGTTTGTGAGGAAGTCCAATTCTTTCAAGTAATTTTTTCCAGGCTTTGTCTGGATCCTCAGCTTTATAATCTAAAATTATTTTTGTAACCAAAAAATTAGTTTTTTCATCAACAGTTTTTTCTATTTTTCCAGTAAGTAAGAAATTGTGTAACATAATCATTTCTTTAGAATTAAGTGCTTTGTAGAAATGAATTAATTTTGGATGTAACGGAACACCAAGTTCACGAGAAATTAATATTAAATCTTTTTCAGGCACATCTCTTAATTCATCAATTCTTGCAACAAGCAAAGGAGAATATCCAAGTTCTTGTAATTTATTTTTCTTATTCTCCTCTTCGCAAGCTTTCTTAAGTTCAAGTTGCCACCACTCTTCACAATATCCAACAGGAACTAACGGATGTGCACTTTTCTTAAAATCTCCAAATGTTGCAAGTAAATCCCCAACATAAATTATTTTGTCCACATTTGCTTTGATTAATTCTGCTTCCTCACGAGTGTTTACTCTTTGAACGGATCCATCTTTTAAAAGTACAACCGGACCATCAATTGTGGTACAAGGAAAAAATTGTGTTGCTTTTCCAGGTCTTTCAATTCTTCCGTGTGTCCCTACTGCAATAAATTCATCAAACATTATCATACTCGCAGGATTAATTGCTTTAGCCATTATTCCTGTTGTTCGTCCTCGACCGTATCTTAATCTAAATCCACCCCAAGAACTGGGGTAAGCAAGTATTGGTCTTCCTGCAGCTAATCTATCAAGGAAAGCTTTGTTTGGTTTTACTTCAATTTTTGTAGTAGTTTTTTC
>CAZOCW010000145.1:0-2717 GCA_964578405.1 uncultured archaeon
GGCAAACGCATTCAACTTTGTTGTTTCAATTCTAAAAGCCAGAATTGGAAAAAAAGTAGTTGTGGAGAACATGCTTACGCACTCTTTCCACAACGGAATTGTGAAAGAAGTTTATGCTCACGATTTAGTGCTTAAAGAGGGGCATAATGAAACAACAATTAGTATTTCTAAATTAAGATTACTTACAAAGCAAGAAGCATTTGATTGGAAAAAACTAACCCTTGAAAAAAGAACCTTGGATTATAGTTTCTTAGTTCCAGATACTGCAGTTTCAGCAATGATTGCTTATACTCTAAAAAAAGTTTGCAAGTGTTACTTTGAAGTAATTGATGAATTCAAAGGTGCAAAAATACCAACTGGTCAAAAAAGTATTACTGTTCGAGCACATTTCTTTGCAGATGATGATAAAAAAGAACTTGATTTTAAGGTTAAAGAAACAATTAACGGACTTGGATTTAGTTTAAGATAAATGATTTTAGACGGTTAGATCTTTTTGTATCCGAAAAACCTAATTTTTCATCAAACTTTCCAAAATCACTTTTCTTAATATGAATAATTTGTGCTCCGTGAGAAACTGAGTGACTTGTTCGTATCCCTAGCTTATTTAGTTCTGCAGAAATGTATTCACTAAATTGTGGATTTGAGATTCTAATTGAAAGTTGTTTTTGCGGAGTAATATTTGCATGGCTATCCATAATTCCTTTTAGAAATCCTATCTTTGCAAGTGGCCTAGCATTCAAAAAATTAGTTGGAATTCTTGTACATTCATTTGTTATCCTGTTAAAGAATTGCACAAAATCCAAGTTTCCAATTCTCGCTGAAAAAACCGGGTTGCCTTCACTTGTTCTAACTGGTCTAATTTTTGTATTAGTTTTAAGTGTTTCATTTGATACTTGTACTATTTTTTCTGCAAAATCTTTACTTGCAACTTTTGCATATACTACTGTGTGTCCTGCATTATCTCTATGAAAATTTATGTTTCCCATGCATGCTCCAACTAAATATCCTATGTTTTGAGTGTGAGTAGGTGATTTAATTATTTCTGCAAGATTTGTTTTTTGTCTAGCGGAAAGGATTTTTGCTTCCATCATTTCAGTTGTAAGCCCTGCAGGAAAACCTTTTCCACTTAACCAAAGCTTCACAGTGTCGGGATGTTTTCCAACAATTTTTCCAATTTCTTTAGGGGTCATTCCAAGTTGGAATAAATCCACTGCTGATTTTAATTTAAGAAATGCTTCAGTTTGTGCACCAAATTTTTGTTGTATTTCCCTTTGATGCATTCCAGTAAAATTAGTTAATCTAGTTAGCCTCGCATTTGCTTCTCCAAGAGAAATTACTTTTCCAGTAGAATGGATAGTGACTGTGTGTGATAATGGATTTCCTTCTAATCTTTTAGTGTGTCGATTTACTTCTTTATTAAATAAAGAATTTAGTCTTTTTTGATGACGTGGGCTTCTAATTATTGTCATAAATATGTAACGTTCTTAGTCCCTTATTAGTTTTACGTGCGGCTTTTTAGTCACTAATTTTTGTCTTTTCAGGATAACTTCCAAGAACTTTTACCATGTCACAATAAGTATTCATTTCTTTTAGGGCTTTTGAAACATTTACGTCTTTTTCATGTCCCTCAATTTCAACAAAGAAAACAACTTCCCAAACTTTTTTCTTTGAAGGTCTTGATTCAATTTTAGTCATGTTAATTTTGTATTTAGCAATTATTCCAAGAACGTGATAAAGTGCTCCTGAAACATTTTTTGTGGAGAAAAGAATAGTTGTTTTATCTTTTCCAGTTGCTTTATTACAAGTTTTTCCAATTACAAAAAATCTAGTCAAATTATTCTTTTCATCGTTAATTTCTTTATCAATAACTTTTACTCCGAATTTTTGTCCAGCGAGTTCGGAAGCAATTGCTGCCGAATTCTTTTCCTTTGAAGCAAGTATTGCTGCATTTGCAGTTGAAAGTGCTTCAACTAGTTGGGCATTAGGAAAGTTTTTTCTTAAATATTTTTTACATTGTCCAAAAGGTTGAGTGTGAGAGTATATTTTTTGGATTTCCTCTTTTTTTGAGTTGCTTAACAAACAATGCTTAATTGGTAAAACTATTTCGTCAGTTATACAAAGGTTTGAATCAACAAAAGAATCAAGAGTGTGTGCCACACTTCCTTCGGTTGAGTTTTCTACGGGTACAACTCCAAAAGTTGCCTCTCCTTTTTCTACACTATCAAATACTTCGGGAATAGTTTTTTTAGCAATGAAAGTATTTTCTTTTGTTTTTGAGTTTTCTAAAAAATGCTTAAGCGCAGCTTGATGAGTGTAAGTTGTTTCTGGTCCGAAAAATGCTATTATCATCCAACATGCCTCCTCAATCATTTTGTTTATTTATACTAATTATAGTTAACTTACTGATTAGCGTAAGTCAACCATTTAACATATTTCTTTTCTGTTCCTCTAACTGCTCCAAAGTATATTCCTTGGATTTTCTTTGTAAATGGTCCAGGTTTTCCGTTCCCAATTTTTTTCTTATCAACTGAAGCAACAGGAGTTAACTCCGCAGCAGTTCCAGTCATGAAAGCTTCATCCATTTCAAACATTTGTTTCTTTGTAACAGTTTTTTCAACAACTTTCATTCCAATGTCTTTTGCTATTTCCATTACAGATTCTCTTGTAATTCCCTTAAGACAATTTTTTGTAGTTGGAGTAATTAGTACTCCTTTTTT
>CAZOCW010000146.1:0-2709 GCA_964578405.1 uncultured archaeon
GAGAATAAATGTTTCAGGAAATAAATATTATTGTCCTCTTACTGGCGGACTATTCGCAGAGACAAAAGCTGATGGCGCAACATGTTCTGATAAATATGAGTGCAAAAATAATTTATGTAGAAATGGAAAATGTTTGGATTTCGTCGGTGAATTAAGAGCAAATGTTGGTTTTATTAGTACAACTATTTGTAGATTAAGATCTTTCCTTGGAATGGAGAATGAAGGTACTTGTTTGGCTCGTCAGGCAAGTCCATAGGTGTTAAAATGAAAAAGAGCTTGATTTTCACATTAGTTTTTTTAGCGTTGTTTGGTGTCTCCCTTGTCAGTTCTTGTAGTTTTGGGCAGACGCAAACCATTGGACAACTAACTCAATATTGTGATTTGAGTGGAAATTGGATTAATCAGAAGTCGGCAGATAGCAGTTGCTTAAATGATTTTGAGTGTGTTGATGGATATTCTTGTTTATCGGATCAATGTGTTAATAGTGAGCTTGCTGTGGGCAGCTTGAGCGAATTGATTGAAGAGGTTAGCCAATTGAACGCTTCTTGCTTCAATGATGGTTATTTCTGTTTTAATGGAACGGCACCAATAAATTCTACAAGCTCAACAAAAAATTGTTCATATGCTGGTGCTAGTGCAAGTTGTTATAAATGCGATATTGGTTTCAGTTGGAATGCGACAATTGGTAAGTGCATAACAGGAATTTGTAATTCTGCACCGGGTTGTTTGACAAATAGTAGTATCTTAAATGGAACAAAAGGAACGGATTATTGTGCAACTGGAAGTTGTTTTAGATGTAATGACGATTTTGTTTGGAATAACAGTCAATGTGAATTAAAGCCTTGTACTTACTCTCCGGGTTGTTTAGATTCTGCTACAAATAATAGTCTTCTTGTTTCTTTGGAAAGAAATTGTTCAGTCGGTAAAACTTGTTTTGCTTGTAAATCAGGGTATGTATGGAGCATTAACGAGTCTCAATGTATTCTTTCTTCTGGAAGTGTTCCTGCTAGTTGGTCGACTCTTACTTTTAGTGATTCTGAATTTAGAATTGGAACAACTAAGGCATTCGGAGTTTATGATAGAATTTATTTTACATTTGAATCTCGACAGTATTGGGTTGGATTAATTTCTTTCTTATCCAATGGAGTGAATGTGAGAATTGATCCTGTTATTGCAAGTCGTTTTCTGAGTCCTAGCGTTGAAAATAAAATTGACTTGAATAGCGATGAGATTTATGATGTAAAATTAGTATTACAAAGAATTGATGGCGGAAAGGCCTATATTAACGTCGAGAAGATAAGCGAAAGTTATGGTAGCACTACAAATCAGAATGGTGGAAATGGAGACACTGGAGGTTATGATATTCCTGGCGGTGGTTCTGGAAATGAAGTTTCTAATCCTGCTATTGTTTTATTCGGAGAGGATGCAACAAAGGTTGGAGGAATTCCTCTTGGTTATGTGATAATTATATTTTCAATAATTATATTAATTTTTATTATTCTGATAATATTTTTTGTTGTGTCGAGCAAAAAGAAGCAGGTTGTTTTGAGTTCGGTAGGTCAGCCTACTAATTTTCAACAACCAGTATCTGATACAGAGATAACTAATGAGATTAGAAGACAATTATTCTTAGGGAATAAATATGTTGCAGACGGAAAAATATTGCCGGCAAAGGCAGTTTATTCTAGAATTTCTCAATTATATTCAAAGTTACGAGTTCCGAATGATAATTTGTACAATGATATTGTAAAGTTTTTTAATAAACTTGCTTAATATGGTAAACCACAAATATTTTGGGTCGACTTTTACAATTATTTTCCTCCTGATATGTCTTACGGCCGTTCTCTTTTTTTCGTATGGTTTAGTTACTGGAGAGGTTGTTTATGGTCCGTTTTCTGTTTTAGAAAATAGTGTATTGTTGAATGGAGATAGTCCATCATATTTATTTTCCTTCCCGAGTGGAATATTTTTGACTAGAGTTAGGGTAAATTGGTCAGATTACCAAAGTAGCACTTGCAGTGGTCAAATTCAGCACAAAAAGCAGGATGGAACTTGGGATAATATAACGGCTTGGTCGTCTGTTACTGATGATTTCGATTTAACTAATTTTTTTAACATCAACTATGCGGACAAAGATTTTAGATTAAAAATAAATGTCGGAGGAGATTGTGACAAAGTAAGGCTTAGTGGTCTTAGCGTATGGTATAATTATACTAGTTTTTCTTGTTTTAATTATACTTATGATCCTACTTGGAGCGCATGTAATTCAACGGGGCAAAAAACAAAAAACAATATTTCTACTTTTTTGACTGCATGTACAACTCCGAAAATAAGCCCGATAATATTTGAGGATTGTCTTTGTGTTGATTCGAATTGGAATAGTACAAATACAACTTGTAATAATGGATTTAAGAATGTAACTTGGAACAAGGTGGGAAATTGTACTGGAGGGACGGCTTCTCCAGGAAATCAGACCGATGTGCCTTGTGGCTCTTCGGCAACTTGTTCTGGTGCAGGATTTTTTTGTCTTAACACAACTCCGGTACATTCGTCAAATGTGAGTTCGTTAACTTGCGCTGGTTTAAATGAGAAGTGTTATAATTGTAGTTCTGGTTACGGGTGGAATGTTACTACAAAAGTTTGCCAAGCAAATTGTACGGTCAAACCAGGATGTAGTGCTTCGATTTTTACAAATGCGTCAATTATTGG
>CAZOCW010000147.1:0-2708 GCA_964578405.1 uncultured archaeon
GTAACAAGATTTAAAAAATTATTCTGGTATGCCTTGTGGTAAAAAAAGAAAGCGTCATAAGATCGCGACGCACAAGCGTAAAAAAAGACTGAGAAAGAACCGTCACAAGAAAAGAAATAAATAAAAGCAGGCGCCGGCTGGTTCCGGCCCTTGCTACATTTATTCGCAGTCCCCGGTTGTTTTCCGTTCTCCATTAACCCCCTCTTTTACAGTGCTGTCTTAAAAGGACCGCTTCTGTTTTATTGGATGCGTCGCAACTGGCGTTTATACCCCCGTTTCTTTTGGGTTCTCCCGAAAAAAGGGTGAAAAGGTAGATACAGTACTCAAACTGTAATGAACAAAGAACTTATCATGCATGAGAAAGTAATTTGTACTCCACACTTAGGAGCATCAACTTTTGAAGCCCAGGAAAACGTTGGACTAGAAGTTGCGGAGCAAATGGTGCTTGCTTTACAAAAAGGCGAAGTAAAGAATTGTGTAAATGGATTAAGTAAATTGAAAGAATAGTTTGATTAAGCCCTATCTTTAGATAGGGCCTCTTTTTTCGCGCACCTTTACTAAAGGTGCGTTAAGAATTATGTAAATGGATTATCAAAATTAAAGGAATAATTATTAGAACTTGGCTTGGGTTTTACCCAAGTCCTTTATTTTTTATCAAACTCTTCTTTTTGTCATTTCATAATACTTCATTAAAGTTTTTGCTTGTAAGGGAGTAACTTTTAATTTTCCTGGATTTCCCCCAACTCGCTTAACTCTATCCCAATCAAGTAATCGGTTTACTAGTTCTACTAATACTCTTTGTTCTTGGGAGTGTTTTTCCATAACTAATTCCCCTTTAATTGAAGCATCCAAAACTGCATAAAGTCTACTTGCAATTGGAGAATAAATGTGAGGTCTGCTCTTTGGAGCAGTTGCAATAATGTTTACTTCCTTAATCATGTTTCTTGTAATATCAACACCATGATGACCACTAACACCCGGAGGACCAAGAGCACCAACTGGTTTTTTTGAAGCTATACTTCCTACCCCTTTTGCTTTCATTGAGTCAAAAATAGCTCGTTTATTGAATGAATTCATTTTAGGCATAAAGAAATTACTCTCTTTCAAATATTTAATACTAAGTGGAAGCCAACAAAAGAGTTAAAAGGACTAAAAGAATTTATTTATTCATGCCAAAGTTAACTTTCAAAATAATTATTGCACTAATTACATTTACCCTATTATTTGGTTGCATTGCAACTCCTCAAAAAATGGTTGAAGCTAATGGAATTGTAAAAGATTATATGCTAGCACACCCTGAGGCAAAAGTAACTGTTGCACCTTATATTTCGGATGTTAAAACTAATGCTTTTTGGACAAAGAATTGCGTAAACCCAATTAACTTTGATAGAAATTATTACGAAGCACTAGTAAGTGATTCTAATTTAACGCTAAGAGCTTTATTTGAAAAAAGTCAAATGTTACTTGTTTGCGGAATAATTGAAGACACTGCTACTAAGATAATTGTTCAAACGGATAAACCAGCTCTACCAAAAACTTGTGCAAATATTGGTGGAAAACAATGTGACTTGAATCAAAAGTGCGCAGGAAATTGGATTACTAGTGCAACTGACACAAATAGATGTTGCGATAATTTATGCAAAGCTGCTTTAGTTAGCGGAGACACTGATGAAAATATTACTCCAAACAGAGGACTTTGTGAAGGAATAATTATCACTGATTGTAACTTAACCCAAAAATGTACTTCAATTGCAATGGATAGAAATGTAGAATGCGGATGTAACAAATGCGAATCAAGAGTGTGCGCGGATTATGGAGGATTAATTTGTCCAACTGATACTAATTGTTACGGAGACCTAAATGTAATGCCTGACACACAAAGTTGTTGCCTTGGAGTTTGTTACAAAATAGAAGTAACTGTAACAGATACTAACGATACTAATACGAACTAGACAATTTAATTAAATTTACTTTGACAACTCCCAACTTATCCCTGCCGGCAAAATACTCAACAAACTTTTTTAAACACCCTAAATTAACTATCTTTTAGATGGGTCCGAAAGAGTTAAAAATTAGTCCGACTAACTTTATGTTAGGTGAGATTATGGCTAATCAAGTCACTATGAATGTAAAGGTAAATGAATATACAAGCAGGGTTCTTGGAGTAATCAAAGAAAAATATGGACTCAGAGATAAGGCTGCAGCTCTTGATAAGTTCGCCCAAATGTATGGCGAGGATTATGCAGATAGAGAAATTAAAGACGAAGTTGTTAGAGAAGTTATTGAATCCTGCGACAGACACATAAAGAAATACGGATTTAGAAAGATGAGTACCCAAGAACTGGATAAACTTATGAAAGGTGAATAAATGCCATTTGATTTTACCCTCTCCGATGAAGCAAAAGAAGTTGTCAGAGAGTTAGGAAAAAAAGATAAAACAACATCAGAGGCCATAAATAAAAGAATTAAGCAAATAATATCAAATGACAATTCCACAATTGACCATTACAAAAACCTTCGAAATGAATTAAGTGATTACAAAAGAGTACATGTAGCAAAAAGTTTTGTAATAATGTTTAGAGTATTCAAAGACAAAAATTTCATTTTGTTTGATAAAATCAAACACCACGATGACGCTTACAAGTAATTCTGATCGAGAAAGCCCTAGCCTTACTAGCGGCAAATCCCTAGTCCTGCTGCGGCAAAGT
>CAZOCW010000148.1:0-2703 GCA_964578405.1 uncultured archaeon
TGGCAGAATAGGAGCAACAATTCGTTGGTTTCCCTCCCAGTTGTAAATATGTACTTCAGAACAAGCTTGAACCCGTTCTAAATTTAGTGTCCAGTAAAAAGTTTTCCCTAAAACTGCTAAGGTGCGTAATCCGTCAGGTATTTCATGAAGCCTTGTTAAATCATCAGCATATTTATCTAGTTGTTCCAGTGGAATACCTGTACGGACAATTACAATTTCATTGCTCATATTTTTATTGAGTCTTTATAGAAGATGAAAGTGTTCAAAAGCTTCTCTAATTAATGGCAATCTATCTGGAGGACAAGGATAAACTCTTGGTTTTCCTTCAGAACTGCGTTGAGATGCTTTAAGTGGAAGTCCTAACTGTTCTTTGGCATGAGCAATCCAACAGGTTTTAACTGTGACCTGATATTTAGTTTTGATGTAATCCTGGAGTTGTTTGTAAGTAGTCATACTTGAGAATTGATATCACCTAATTTGTAAGCCTCTTGTAATTCATCGGGAGAAGGGGGGTAAAGAGCAAACCATTCAAAATTAAACGCATTCTCACGTTCAGCATGAAGATCATTTACAGTGGTCAAACCATTTCCTGGGAGTCCAGTTGTTTGATTAACCACGATAACTGTCAAGGGTGGAAGATGATTTTGTTGGCAGTAATACATGATGTGTCCCAAAATCGGAGCTAGTGTTCCTGCACCTTGGAAACCAAGAAGGTTAGCCAGCATTCCATAGGTTAAAGTTTGTCGGTTAGCTGCTTTGCTAATGAGAATTTGCCAAATTTGTAAGGCGCGTTTTGGATGCGTTGGGTTGTCGTTAAAGGTTTTGTGCATAAGTGTACTGTAAAAAATTGAACTTAGAAATAGCAATACCTGTAGTTAGCGAAGTGATTCCTTTTTTCTCTCAAGAATTTGGTGGGGGCGGGGGCGGGGCGATCGCCTACTCAACTTGGCTAAACTGTGGTAGCGAATTATATCCGCCAAATTTTTTAGCCTTAATCTATTATTTTTCATCCTCTTCCCAATTCAAAATTTTTGAATCTAATTGTTTCAGGGTTTCTTTCACTGTATTGTCTAATGTATGACGGTCATACCCCTGGATTGATTCTGCTTCGATTTCAATGGTAATTTTAATGTTGGATGCTCCTGCTTGAAGTGGTGTAATTACACCACGAACTAGATTAGATAGTTTACTCCAAGGTAAATCTGCTTTGAATTTAACTTTTTTAACTTTAGTTTGAGTTTTTGCTTCACTGGAAGGATTGACATTATAAGTTCCAGATGGAGTTTCAACCTTGCCAGGATTTACTAAAGGATTTTCACCCGTTGAATTAGTTGATGTTGAATTACCTGATGAAGTTTGACTTATATTTTCTGGTGTTTTATTACTATGAGAATCTGAATTATTATTTGAATTATTATCGGATTGAGTTTGTAATTGTGCTTTTTCTGCTTGAGCAATTCACTTTCTAATAAAGGTTTTTGTCCAGGAGTTCTGAGAGAGTTATTATAAATATCTTGTAAACTTTTCTCAGTTTCATTAGCACTTAATCACTTTAAAATTACATTTGGTGCAATCTTAGAATTAATGGGGCGTTTATTTTTGAGATAATTTTCAACTCGTTCTAGTAAAGAATTACTTTCTGCTGTTGTCGGTGTGCCAATATCACTATAATCTACAGTATTTTGACCACACCATGCTAGATGACGATAAGCTGTAAGCAAACTACCTACAATGTCTTTTTCTGCTTGTTTCAATTTGCCTTGTAATTCAGTTTGAGACGATGATGAAAGTGTTGTTTTTAAGTCTTTGTCTCCAGTAATAGCACTTAAAGCCAGATAGCGTTTTAATTGGGTTTCTAGTGCTACATAACTAGCAGCATCTATGATGACTAAGAAGACAGTATTTTTATAAGTGCGAAAAGATGTATTGCTAAATAATTCCTTGGTAAATTTCTCAGTTTCCTCATCTCCCTTTTTATAATTAGGGTGTAAAATAACTAATTTAAACTTAGTATTATCAGGAATATCATTAGACTCTTTCCAAATATGAGGTTCAAAAAGTTTACTTTTGGACTGCGTTTTGATTAATTCTCGTAATTTATCTGCAATTTGTTCATCATCAATTAATTGCTCTTTATCAACAATAACTCGGTTTAGATTGGGTTCATTTTTAAAGCTATAAAAACGTTTCTCCTCATGAAAATACCAAAGATTATCTGCTAATTTATCTATAGCATCTCCAATTATCATGGCAGGAATACTACCATTAAGTAAGGCTATTCTTAACCAAGATAAACTAACTCCTCTCCGGTCTGAACCGATAAAAGAATAGAAAAATAATTCTGTTGCTAATTTGGACGGAATATTATATTTTTCATATTTATTTTTAATGTTTATATAAATTTGTTGAGATTTACCCATAATATCGGAAGTAATAATACTATCAAATTCATTGCCAATATGTTTAATTAATGCTCGTTTTAATGCTGGATTTGATAGGTTTATTTGTGATGATTGAATTAAAGGATCTGCACCTTTTTTATAAAGGTCTTTAATTACTTCTGCTAATAGCCTTAATACTCCTCTAGTGCGCTGAAATGTAGGAAATGAACCCCATCTTTCATAAAGGGTATCTATTAATTCTGGATGAAAAGGATAGGCTTGTTCTATTTTATCCCGATAGCTAATTTCTTTGACTTCTGAG
>CAZOCW010000149.1:0-2690 GCA_964578405.1 uncultured archaeon
ATAGTACTTCTATTGGGGGAAGGTATTGATTTATTGTAACAGCATGAGCTCTATTACTCCCGTCAGTATATAATCTCAAAACATTATTTCCACTCACAGTTTGAACATAAACATCCGAAGAACCGCTAGTCCATTTTCCCCATTTTGAAGTATCAAGTGTTGCACTTTTATCAAAATTATCAAAAAACAAATATACTCCATCATTATTATCATTTGGTGTACCAGGAGAATTATTTCCATAATATATCCAATAATTTGTATCAAGTGAACTTGCCCCAATTGCATTTACTAAATTAAAAGACACATTTGTATCAGTGGAATTTAATGCTGAAATAAATACTCTATTTAGATCAGTGAAAGTTGATCCATCATAGTACACTATTCGTAAATCATTTGCATCACTTCTTAGTTTTCCACCAGAAATTAATGAAGAAGTATTTACACTTACGGTCATCGTGTAATCATTTGGAAGTAAACTTTGGGTAGTTGTAGAAAGTTTCATTCTATAAGCATAACTAGCATTCCACCATGGAGGAACATAAGTACAAGATTGAGTTTCTGCAGGTTTAGTTAAAGTTGTTCCACAATTTGCAGAGTCAGTACAAGTTCTTGTTTGTAGTTGTGAAATAGGACAAATTGTGGGAGCATAAGTTGTACAACTCCAATTTTCATTACAAACAACAGGAATAGTAATTCCACCCACCGTAGTATCGGCAATTGTTGCATTTGCACAATCAAACGAAATACTTTTTGTAAAAGTTTTAGAAATTCCACTTGAAGAAGTGTAAGTTACCGTTATTGTTTTTGTTTGTTTTGTTCCTGAAATACAGGGGATATTTGAATCAATTAAAAATCCTTGACTTGCAAGAGCTGGTAAAGAGGCTGTGGAGGCGACAGAGTTATTATCGACGGCAACAGTAGTAATTCTAATTTGTTCCCCAACGTTATTTGATAATTTGACATAATATTTTCCACCAACAGTTTCCACACTTTCAGCAACAGAAATTGGAGAAGTTAGATTAGATATTTTTTCAGTTGATTTTGTTACCCCAGTTGCTGAAGAGGTTTGAGTAGAAATAATTCCAACAACTACCAGAGAAAGTACAACAACAATAGCAATAATCACTAAATATTCTACTGTCCCTTGAGCATTGTTTAATTTAGGGAGTTTTCTTTGCAAAGCAATCAACTAGATAATACTAATATTCTCGTATAAAAGGCTTACTAGAAAAGAGTCATTTTGAATAAATTAAAGACAAAGAAAAAAGGATCATGATTAAAAGGCAAAGAAGTAATAACCCCAATTAAAAGGCAAAGGAGAAATTAAAAAAAAGTTTTTTGAAAAAGAAGTTCTTTACTTCTTTTCCATGTATCCGCACTTTCCGCACGAATATCTGTCTTTGTGGGTTGCCATGAATACTCCTGGTCCGCACTTTGGGCAGAATTTTGATTTTCTTTTAACTACACCAGTTGAAGTGTCGTATCTTTCAGATTTTGATATTTTTTTTTCTGCTTTTTCAGCCATAATCATATCACCGGATAAATTTATTTCTTAAATGAAGCTGGAGCATCAGCATCAGCGTTAGCATCTGCTTTCTTTTCTTCTCCAAAGTTTCTTTTAATTATATATTTTGGTTCTGTTTTCTTTAAATCAGCAACTGTAGAATATACTCTTGCGTGTACTTTTGCTTTAGCTGAACCAAACTTTGATTTTACTTGTGTAATTGCAATTGTTTCAACAGGTGTGTTCATTAATGCTGAAAGTTTTTCTCTAATTAATTGTTTTGAAGGAATTGTTTTTTCGTGCATGTCGCAAGTTACTTCAGTTCTCTTCAATAATTCATTTTTCTTTTTGTCTAATATTTTCAAATCCATACCTTCACCTTTCAAAAATAATTCTTTTATCGACTTAATCTAAGAGCGAATTTTCCTCTTCTTGTTATTCCCATTTTTTTAGCTAGTTCTGATTGTTCAGGATTTGTTATTACAACATATCCTCTCCAAAATGTTGTGAATGTTTTTTCATTACAGTTAGGGCATACGTCCCCTTCTTCTACAATGAATCTACAATTTCGGCATGCTTTTTCTTTTAACATCAAAATCATCCCTTATAATTATTATTTTTTATCCTCTTTTGGTTTTGCTTTAGATTCTTTTCCTTGGATTGGTTCTTTCTTTCCTGAAGAACCTTTCTCTTCTTTCTTTGATTTTACTTCTTTAGAACCTTTTTCGTCTATTTTGCCCCAGTCAGCTTTTCCTAAGAAAGGTTGTCTCATAGTCAAACCGATTTTTGAACTTGAAGTGTCTCCTTTTAGTGCTACTGTAACAATTCTTGCTAAAACAACATCTTCAGGAACTAATTTCTTGTCAGTTTTCTTTCCAACAAATCCTGGTAATTTAGCATCATAGTTAATGAAGTCATCCATTATTTGACTAACGTGGATTAATCCTTCAATTGGCCCAACTCTAACGAAAGCACCAAATTCTGTTGCTTCTGTGATTGTTCCTCTTGTTATTTCTTGTACGTGTGGTTTGTAAGTAAGCATTTCTATTTCTGCTTCATAATAAGCGCTTCCGTCACCTGGTATTACGTGTCCTACTCCAACTTCGCCAATTCCAGTAATTGCAATTATTACACCATATTCTTCTTTTATTCTTCCTTCATAATCTTCTCTGCAAATATCAAGTAA
>CAZOCW010000150.1:0-2684 GCA_964578405.1 uncultured archaeon
TTGAGATTGAAAGAAAATTGCAGCCGTAGTGAAGTGGTATCATGCAACCTTCCCAGAACTGCCCAGCCAGTTCACATCTGGGCATGGTCTTCGTCCTAAAAGGACTCGACCAAGCTTGCTTCGCATGCTGTTAGAAATTAGGTTGAGCTCCGGGTTCAATTCCCGGCGGCTGCATTTAGAAACATTTAATAAGAAAAAAATCATTCTCTTAAGTATGGAAAAAAATTCTTTTTTTTGGGGAGTAGTTGCTTCTTTTTTGATCTCTTGCGTTTACATTTTTGTTGGTCTGTTGGGTAGTTCAGGTTTGAATCAATCAGCATTAGTATTTTTTCTTCTCTTGTTTGTGGGTCTTGTTTTTGTGACAATACTTAAGGCAAAATTTTTAACAAAGGTTAAAGATTTTTTATTTGGCGGGAGGCAAGAACTAGCTGGCATCATAGGCAAAACATTAATGCTTGAAATGGTTTTAGTGTTTTTTTCTATGTTTTTTATTGCGGCTTTTGGGTTTGTATATAAAAACGATTATACTGTGTCTGAATCCCTCTGGTTTTTTCCAGCGGCTTACTTTGTTTATGCTAGTTGGACAAAGTTTGTTTCAAAAATAAATTATGATAAGCTTCTTTTAATGGCTGCTGCAGGATTTATTCTTCCTGGCGTGTTTGTTATCCTGCTTAATGTTCTGTTGAGTCAATTAATCGGATCAACAATCGGCCCTAGTCTGCAAACCCCTATTGTATTTGTACTGTTTGCCTTGCTTTCTTCTCCTCTATTTTATAGATTGGTTCAAAGAATAAGCGCTGGAGATTTTGAATTTACAGCGCAGAAAAGAAAAAATTAAGAGAAAATTTTGGCCGGAGTTGGTTTAATGGAAGATAAGATAAGTCAAGTTGAACGAATGCGAATGCACTCTGCTACAAACAATCAACCACAAACTATCAACCAAAAGGAAAAGATTCCCGGCGGCTGCACTTTAATAAAGTCAATGTAAAGTAAATTGTTTGTTATGGATGAAGCAAAAGTAATCAAATCTGCTGAAGAGTTCTTTCGAGCAAATGTTCCTAAGAGTAGAGTAGCTGAAAGTTATATTCGTCAAACTATTTGGTCAAGAAATTATGCTTTAAAATTAGCTGAAATATACAAAGCAGATAAGTTTGTTTTGGAAGTGTCAGCATACTTGCATGACATAGGCGCCGATGTCGGAGAATCTCATCCTTCAAAGAGTGCAAAAATGGCAAAAGAATTTTTGTTAACTCTAAGCGTTCCAAAAGACAAGTTAGCTCAAATTACTTCTTGTATTTCTAATCATAAAACTGGTGCTAAAACTTATGCTATTGAAGAAGAAATTTTGCAAGACTCTGACGGATTAGTATTTCTAGAAGACACTTACAAAGTTTTTTTAGAGAAACAAAAAAAGAAATCTTCTGAAGAAATAGCAAGAAAGAATACGGTAAAAAAAATTAAAGATATTTTGGATAGTATTCATTCTGATGCTGCTAAGAAATTGGCTAATGAACTTTTTGAGAAAATTCCCCTTACTCTGCAAAAGGAATAAATTAGAGATTTTTCTTTAAACGATAGGCATTTATTCTTTTCGTAGCGTTAGTGGATATGGTAAACAAACTCTTATTAGAAAAA
Organism: uncultured archaeon; assembly: GCA_964578405.1. Lineage (GTDB taxonomy): Archaea > Iainarchaeota > Iainarchaeia > Iainarchaeales > JAAZKV01 > JAAZKV01. The sequence goes on from CAZOCW010000150.1 coordinate 1,636, forward strand.
GCCGCACAAGAAGGTTTAGCATTAACTTACAATGATGTTCGTCTTCGTACTGGTTATGCGGAAGTAATGCCTGATTTAGTAAATACTTCCTCTTTCTTCTCAAAGAATGTTTCTTTAAAAATTCCAATTGTTAGTGCTGCAATGGACACGGTTACTGAAAGTAAAATGGCAATTGCCATGGCTAAACTTGGGGGTTTAGGAGTAATTCATAAGAATTTTTCTATTGATGCTCAAGCAAAGCAAGTAGCAAAAGTAAAGCACAATTTAAATGGTTTAATTGAAGAAGCCGTTTGTGTTAAAGAAAATCAAACTATTGAAGAAATATTACAAATGTTAAAGGAAAAGAATTATTCTTTTAGAAGTTTGCCCGTATTAAATTCTGAGAATAAATTAGTTGGAATATTAACTGGGAATGATTTTGATTTTTGTAGTGATGGAAAATTATTGGCTAGTGAGGTCATGACTCCTTCTGAGAATATGATCACTGTTCCTTTTGGTACGGATGCAAAGAAAGCTCACGAGATAATGCAAAATTCTAAGAAAAAATCTTTGCCAGTGGTAAAAGAAAATGGGGATGTTGCAGGGTTATATGTTTTTTCAGATGTTATTAGAATTGTTAATGGAAGTAGTGAGAAATATAACACTGATTCAAAAGGTAGATTAAGAGTAGGTGCTGCAATTGGTACGGGAAAAGAAGCAATTCTTCGTGCAGAAAAATTAATTGAAGAAAATGTGGATGTTTTAGTTATTGATACTGCTCATGGGGATTCAAAACCAGTTTTTGATACATTAAAAGAATTAAAGCAAAAGTTTCCAAACATAGATGTGGTTGTTGGAAATGTTTCTGTTGGGGCTTCCGTGAAAAGATTAATTGAATCTGGGGCGGATGGAATAAAAGTTGGTCAAGGGCCAGGTTCTATTTGTACAACAAGAATTATTGCGGGAGTTGGAAGGCCGCAAGTTTCTGCTGTTTATGATTGTGCAAAAATTGCGGAGGAATATAAAATTCCAATTTGTGCTGATGGTGGATTAACTTCTTCAGGGGATAT
>CAZOCW010000151.1:0-2672 GCA_964578405.1 uncultured archaeon
GAAATACCAAGCCGTGGTATATTTCGCAATTTCTTGCCATTTTTTTTGCACCTGTAAATCCTTGTTTTTACCTGTCTCTATTTCAAGAAATATCTTACCAATAACTACATCAACTCGCATATTGTTAATTAAAACTTCAACTTGACCATTGAAATATTTGGCAAACAAATGTTTCATACAAAAGTGATGGTCTGATTCTTTTTTAGGGTCGTTCCAGATTATTACATTCAACCCTAACTTTCCAGTTTTAGGGTCATTGCAAGGAATCATACGATAACCTTTACGTAATAATCTTTCTCTTTCATCGGGCTTAACTTCACTTGCAACAAAAAAAGTATCCTTAACTCTTGACCCTAAATCTTTCCATAATTGAATTTCATCCATGTTAACATATTTATGATACAAATTTTGTTTAGTTGAAGATAATTTATGGAAATCTGAAGGATAACCTTTATTTTCCAATATAAATTCAATAACTTCTTTTTTTTCCTTTTTTTGAGTTTGAATATCATCTACATAATCAGCATACAATTCTTTTGCTTCTTTAATATCCTCTGGAGACATTTCTAATGCCCATCTTGGAATTACATCATTAGATTTCTTTTTTTTGAAAAAATCTAACAACTCATAAATATCTTTAGAACTTTCTTCAACTGAAATTTCTTCTAATTCTTCTTCTTTTTCTATCTCCTTTTGTTTCAATTCTGCTTCTTTAATTGCTTTTTTAAAAGCAATTTCATTTTGTTCGATTTCATCAGAATATTTTTTTACTAATTTAAGATTATTTATACACAAGTTTTTGAATTCATAGTAAGTTTCTTTATCCGGGCTTCTTACTAAACGTTCCATTTCATGTAAAAAGAAATCTTTTTCTTGGTTATATTTCTTAATACGCTTGACTAAAAAATATACTCCGATGAATAATATGGAACCAATTAAAATAATAATACAAATAGTTTTTACAAAAGTTTTGAATCCTTCAATTAATTCTGTTTGATTCTTCATATAGAAACTATAGCCAGCTATTCCTAAAGCAACGGCTACAGCTACAAAAAGATGAGCATTATCTTCAGCCATATTTAGCCTCCGAATTCCTTACCAAATTTCTGGTGCAACAAATCTTCCATTTGTTTAAGTTTTAGTTTAAGTTCATCCATTTCACTTGGAACTTCTTTTTCAAAAGAATTTTGCAATTTCATAGGTTTAGTTAATGCTTTTTGATTTATGTAATGCGAGATTGCATCACTACTTGCAGACCAACCTAAATGTCCTCTTATATATTGTTCGTTAATATCCAAATTTACTAAATACATCGCACAACTTTTTCTAAATAATTTAGGAGTTACGCTTTTATCCAATACATCTCTTCCTAACTTAGCAAAATAAACTCTTACATAATCGTAAGTATAATCAAAAATAAACTCATCATCTTCAAAAGTTTTACTTGTCATCCAAGCATTAAACTCTTCGTGTGCATAATCAATTTGAATCGGCATCTTTTGTGTAGACATTCCTTTCATATTTGGCAATATAATAATCCATTTCTGCTTTTTATCATCAAACGAGCAATTGAATTTTTTTAAATTCAAAATTTCTACAGTTCTTGCCCCTGTTTCAAAAAACATTTTTATTAAAGCCCTCATTTTAAGATTCTTGGCATAAATTATTAATTTCTCTACTTCAGGCTTAGTCAAGAATTTAATATGAGCGTTTATGTTTTTGTCTTTTCTAATTCTAAAATGCTCAACAATATTTGGAACTTCTTTATGTTCCTCATACTTGGCGTATTGTCTGTAAAAAGTCCAGAATTGTTTAAAGCATTTTACGATATCCTTTTTGTATTCTCTAGATATTGGCTTTTTTGTTACATCATTTCGGATTTTATTATCATTAAGCCGTGTTTGCAGGTCTAAGATATCATCTTCGGTTAATTCGGCGAAAGGTTTGCTTACAAGCCCTGCTATTTTACGAAGCACCAACATATTTTTGTAAGTTGTTTTTATTGGATTATTACATTCGTAAATCAAATGTTTATATCCGCCATTAAATTTCGCATCAATATATTTTTTGATAATTACGTTATTTGATGGAAATTTGAACAATGTGCCAGAATTCAATAATTCCTGCATATTCTTCGCTCTTTTGTTTTGTTTAAACAAGTCGTCCTTTGCCATTAGTTCAGTCGTCATAGTTGCACCATTTTTAAAACGAGTCATTACCTCGGCAAAGTGGTCGCTTTGCGAGGTTTGAAAATCTCTGATTTTCTTTACTCCGGCTTGGTGGTCGCTGGGAAACGCCAGAAATAAGGCAATTTCTCGGATACCTACGGATTTTAGCTAATAATGTAAAGCTCTCTTTACTAATATAATAATCTCGGAGGAAACCTGCATTCTCGCTATGCTTAATCATATAGAAATAAGAAGTTTGGAGTTTAAGGTCAAATGTTCGGAATTTGTAAATAGCTTGTAACTTTAAAGGAAAATAGCATAAGTCACCAGAAAGTAAATACTTGAAAAGTGGGGCATTGAACTTATTTATCATAGAATTATAATAGTTGAAATATGGCGTATATGCATTCGGAAAATGTTAAGAGAAAACCAGGTGCTCTGATGATTGAAAATAAGATGCCCCCGGGGAGAATTGCACTCCCGACCTCGTGCTTACTAGGCACG
>CAZOCW010000152.1:0-1907 GCA_964578405.1 uncultured archaeon
ACATTAATCATTGCGAAGCCTCCTTTGCGAGCAGTAATTTCTTTGCAATTAATTTGCAATTACTATTTGGAATTGTTAATGGAGGAAGTAATCGAATTGTTGTAGGATTAGGCGCATTAACAAGCAAACCTTCTTTTTCTGCTTGTGAATAAAACTTACCTGAATCAATAACGTTTAATCCAATCATCAAACCTTTACCTTTCTTTTCCTCTTTTGTAAAATGTTTAGTTAACAAATCTGCTTTTTCTTGAGCAAAAGGCATTTGTTTTTTTATGATTTCAATATTAGCTAGTGCAGCTGCACAACAAACACTATTTCCCCCAAATGTAGAATTATGATCCCCTTTATCAAAAGAAATACTTTCACTCGAAAGCGTTGCCCCTATTGGAAAACCATTTGCTAATCCTTTGGCAGTTGTAACAATATCAGGAACTATTTTCTCGTGTTCATAAGCAAAATACTTTCCAGTTCGTCCATTACCCGTTTGAACTTCATCCACGATTAATAAACAATTTTTCTTTTCGCACACTTCTTTTACCTCTTTTAAGTACCCCTTGTAAGGAGTGATTACTCCCGCTTCCCCTTGGATAGGTTCAAGAATTACAGCGGCAGTATCTGAATCAATTTTTGATTCAAGAGAAGAAATACTCCCAAATTCTGCAAATTCAAATCCAGGAACAAGCGGGCAAAATGGCGTTTTGTATTTTTCTTTCCAAGTAGCGGAAAGCGAGCCCATTGTACGACCGTGAAAACTATTAACCATTGAAATTATTTTCTTTTTTCCAGTGGCTTTTCGTGCAAGCTTAATTGCACACTCATTAGCTTCGGTTCCAGAGTTTGATAAGAAAACATTCTCAAGTCCGGAAATTCCTGAGAGAACTTGAGCCAACTCAGTTTTCTTTTCGGAAGCAAAATAATTGCTTGGACTCACAATTTTTTTTGATTGCGCATAAACTGCTGAAGAGATAATTGGATTTGAGTGCCCGCTAATACAGCAACCTACCCCTGAGATTAGATCAAAGTACTTTTTCCCATTAGTAGCAAAAACAAGATCGTTTTTGCCTTTGTTTATTTCAATTTCTGCACTTAAGGTGTTTAAGAGGTTCATTGCAAAACCTCCTTAAATGAAGATTTTTTTTCTGAAATGCTTGACGCAACACTAATCACTTTATCATAGCTCAACCCTTTCCAATACACATTCCATTTTCCTTGTTTGATTAATCCATCACAGTTTTTTGTATAAAATGAGTTAATTGGATTTGCTTGCGAGGATCGCCAAGTGAAAGAGGGATACTTTTTGGTTAATTCTCCCCAAAGACTTTTTCCAATTCCTTTTCCCTGAGCGTGTTTTTTGACAGCAAATTTATCAAGATAAAAGAAATCTCCTTCTTTTTTTACTACTTCCAACCCATCTAAATTCTTCTCATACAAAACATCAACTACTTCTGAATCAAAATACTCCTCGCAAAGTTTTTTTCCAAAAGAATGCTCAATTACTTCCTTAACCGTTGCTTTATTCATATTGTTCAAATTATTTTCCCAAAAAAGAACATGATTTTTTAGAATTGTTCCTTTCCCTTTAATTGTAAATAACTCATAAAGCAAATCTTTTGGAGAGGTAATAACTACTTCCGTGTCAGGAACGGATTCAAGAACTGACTTTGCTTCCTTTGCTTTAACTAACATTCCCCCCGAGAGAATATCAAATGCATTCTCGCTTGAAAGATTCAAAAAATCAACAAGATTTCCACTTGCATCTAAAATTCCGCCAGTGCTTGTTAATAAAATAAATTTTTTGGGTTTAATTACTTTACACACTCCTTTAGCCGCACTATCAGCATTAATGTTTAATTTATCTTCCCCACAATTTCCTATCGGGCTAATTATTGGAGAAGACTGATTTTGTA
>CAZOCW010000152.1:1917-2670 GCA_964578405.1 uncultured archaeon
TCCCCTAGCTCCGCAACTTTTTCACAATCAAAAATACCCTCTACTAAAGTTGAACTTCCCCCAAATGAATTAATCTTTGCCGACAACGATAGAGCAATTTCATTAAATGTTTGGGCAATAATTGGAATATCCTCTTTTTTTGTTACTCGCAAACCATTTAATTTTGTAGAATAGGGAAGTTTCTTATCAAGCGAAGAACCTGCCCCATGAACTATAATTGGAAATAATCCTAATTTGTTTAGGTAGGCAATATCCTCTGCGATTAAATTTTCATGCTCTTCAAGTAAAGCTCCGCTGATTTTAATTACAGCAAACTTTTCTTTTTCCTGGGCAAAAAGAGATTTGAAAATCTCATACTCCTCTTTTCCAGTTTTCTTGAAAAACTCTTCTAAATTCAAACTCACATAAATCACTACAGTATATGTAATTTTCTTTGGAGATATATCCTTTGACCAAAATAAGTCCAATTTTAACTAAAATGTCCCAAATGGGACAAAGTAGTATTTTTATATCAGTTTGATTATAATTACAATATGAACCAATTAGAAAACCAACCAACAACTACAGAGAAGGTAATTACTTACGTTGAAGAACACCCAAGCATTAAATCCTGCCTTAGAAAAGGGATTGTAAATTACTCCTCTCTTGCACGCAACATTTCTATTGAACTTGGACTAAAGAACAATTCAAACTTTGATGCAATTGTTATTGCGCTACGAAGGTACAAAATAGAACTTGACAAGAAGAAAGATA
>CAZOCW010000153.1:0-442 GCA_964578405.1 uncultured archaeon
GATTTCTCAACAATACTAGCAAAAGCAAAAGCAACAAACCCGCAAGCTTTGTTGTTCATACCAACCCCACCAAGCGAATCATTAGCAATTTTAAAGAAAGTTAACGAAATGGATTTCAATATCCCAATAATAGAAGTATCAAATGTACAATCAGATCCTGAAACACAAGCAAAAGCACCAAAAATGACTTTCTACACAAATGAGTTCGCTTTTTCAATCCCGGGAAACAGTGAAGAGTTCAAAGCAAAATATAAAGCAGCATATAACAAAGAACCAAACTTTGTTGCAGCATTCGGTTATGACATAATTAACCTAATTGCAAGTTGTGATAAAGATAAAATAAAAATTAAAGATTGCTTAGAGAATAAGCAAGAAATAATTGGAGTAACTGGTGTTGCAAAAGACATCAAAAACAATGACATAGTACTTCCAATGTACTTAG
>CAZOCW010000153.1:452-2667 GCA_964578405.1 uncultured archaeon
AGAGAGAGTAAACTAAAAAAATTAAGTGGAAATAAATCAAAACTTAAATTAAATAATAATTCTAATAGTGTGCTGCTATAACTGGCAGCGCAATATTTAGAAGAAAAAGAACTTCTTTTTGTTATTTTTCTTTTTAATAAAATCCGCATACTGCTTATCAAAAGTAAGCAAATGATGTTCAAGCCAATCTTCTAAGAATTCAGTAACCTTAATTATATTCACATTCCCAGTAAGAACCCCATCATACAAAAGATTTGTTTTTTCAATTAATCTCAAATGCTCAATCTCATGGTCAAGAAGTTTATCATAATTAATTGATTTAAGGAATTTCTCTTCAGTATCAAAATGCTTTCGCGCATAAGCATCAAGTTCCTTTACAATCTCTTCTGCAGCATCATTATTCACTTTCTTATCTAACAAATCATTCGCTCGATTAATTAAATCAATAAAATACTTATGTTGGTCGTCAATCTCCTTAACGCCTACACTATACTTATCAGTCCAAACGAATTTAACCATACTAAATCAAATGAATAATAACTTTAGGTAATAATAACCTTACTTTTCAAGAATTTGCTTGGCACTTCCCATTTTTCAAAAAAATAGCCAAAAAAGAATATTTATATACCCTATTAGAGAATAATTAATTGTCAAAGAAAACGTAAATAGTACTAGCTTTTTGAGGCTAGTTTAAACCTATTTTTAGTAATTTGAATAAAATAAAAGAGTGATTTAAATGGAAAGAAAGAATGTAAGTAAAATATCTCAAGCTACGCAAGGAAGTACCTTTAGTGGAGATGTAAAAATAATAAGAAAAGCAAAACCGGGACCGGTTGTGTTTCAAGTAAGTGATGGAACTGGAATAATTGATGCAGTAACTAAAGAATCTGACTTTAATGCAGACGAAGTAGTATACCTAATGGGATACGTTACAGAACGATCTGGAAAGAAACAAATAGAAATTGAACAAATGAGAAAATCAACTGCGGATTTTTCAAAAATTATTGATGAAAAAAGTAAACCCCCTGAAAAACCTTTTTCAGTTCAATCTGAGAAATATGATGCAATGAAAGAAAGAACTTATTCAATTGCAAAGAGACTTAGAAAAGCTGTAATAACTGGAGAACCAATCCTAATTAGACATCATGCAGATGCAGATGGGATTTCAGCAGGAATAGCTGTTGAAACTGCACTTAATGATTTCATGATAGAGTTTGGGACAAACCCAGCATACAACTTGTACCGAAGCCCAAGTAAGGCTCCGTTTTATGAAACAACAGACATGCTAAAGGACTTGTCATTATCAAAAAGATTAGTTAATGAATTCAGTCAAAAGAAACCATTAATTGTTGTAATTGATAATGGATCCACACATGAAGATTATTTTGCACTAAAAATGATGCACGCGCTTGGATTTGAAATAATTGTAATAGATCATCACAATCCTGGCGAAATAGTAAATGGAAAAACAAGTGTTTGCCCATTACTTTCACTACACTTAAATCCATATATTTTTGGGTTCAATAGTAAGATATGTGCAGCAATGCTCTCTTATGAAGTTGCAAGATTAGTTCACGATAAATATGAAAACAAACTAATTCCCGCACTTGCTGGAATTAGTGATAGATGTGAAGGAACTGAAATTGAACAATACATTGCTAATAGTGATAAAAGTATTGAAGAATTGCAAAAAATTGGAATAGCAATTGATTTTGCTTCATACAATTTGAGGTTTGATGCAGGAGAGGGAATCTATGATGAATTCTTCACAAACAAAGAAGTTGTTTCATTAATATTTGAGGAAACTACAAAAGGAATGGAAATACAATTACAAAGTACAATGCCTTATGTAAAAACTCAAGAAATTAATGGAGTAATATTCTCTCACATTGATCTTGAGAAATATACTGTTAGATTCAAGTACCCTCCAGCAGGAAAAGTAATTGGGATGGTTCATGATGAAATCTCTGAAGGAAAAGAGAAACATGCAGTAATAACTCTAGGACTATTACCAGACATGATTATCCTACGAGCTACAAAACCAGTTCTCCCAATTGCCAAAATAATTGAACACTTGAAGCAAAAAATGCCCCAAGCAAATTTTGAAGGGGGAGGACACGAATGTGCAGGCACAATAACGTTCGTTAGTGCACACTCGGAGTCAATCCTTGAAGAAATCAAAGAACTTGTTAAAACTGTGAAAATTGAAACAGAA
>CAZOCW010000154.1:0-2625 GCA_964578405.1 uncultured archaeon
AATGCTTACTAATGAAAGTACTTCAAGATAACACTTGCGTGCATGATTGTAAATACTGCGTTAACACTACTTGTAAACAAAAAGTATCACTTGAACCAAAAGAACTTGCTGATTCATTTGAATACTTGTGGAAGAATGGATATACAACAGGATTGTTCCTTAGCTCCGCGGTTCATGGGACTCCAGAACTAAGTACTGAGAAGATGATTGCTTCTTCAAAACTTCTTCGCGAAAGAGGATACAAAGGATATATCCATATGAAAGTACTCCCTGAAACTCCAGATTATTTAATTAAAGAAATGGCACTTTATGCAAATAGATTATCAATTAATATTGAATCTACTACCACTCAAGGTTTTGAAGAAATTACCACTACAAAAAATTACAAAGAAGGGGTTTTGAAAAAGATTAATACACTTGATTTGATTAAGAGAAAAGTTGACAAAGAACAAAACAAAAACGAAGGATGGTTTTGTGATTCTGAGAATATTCAAAACGGAACTGATATGAGATTCAAATCATTCACTACTCAAATTATTGTTGGGGCAAATGAAGAAAATGACCAAAACATATTAGACCGAATGAATTCTCTTTATGAAGAAACTCAACTGTATCGAACTTATTTTTCTGCTTTCTCCCCAGTTGAAGGCACTGGGCTCTCCAAAAGAAAAGCAGAGGATAAAACTCGAGAACATAGATTGTATGAAACTGATTGGTTGCTCCGCGTGTATGGATTTACTAAAAGAACAATAGAAAGTGGACTAAATGAATTTGGTAATCTCCCACGCACACAAGATGTGAAAGAAAGTATTGCAATTGCTAACAAACAAATCTTCCCACTTGATCTAAATTCTGCAACACGAGAAGAACTATTACTCGTTCCAGGATTTGGCCTAAAAACAGTTGAAACAATTCTTGAGCTTCGAGAAGAAAAAAGAATTAAAGAATTTAATGATTTAATTGAAGTTGGAGTACGCGTGAATAAATCAAAGAACTATTTGAATATTGAAGGAAAACAAACTAGATTAACTGGATTTTAGAATAAGTGGAGGAAACTTTTCTAAAAAGGTTTAACTGTGAAACTAATCAAAACTCCTCCTGCTATAATAAGTAACATGAAAATAAGCTTTTGAAGAATTACTTTTTTACTAATTTCTTCCTTAACGTGCTTTGGAAACATTTTTGACAAAAATATTCCTTGTAAAAGAACAAAAATTGGAGTAAATCCATTTAAAACAGAAACAAGCGCTATGGGCGCAAGAAGAGAGTTATAAGCAAAAATCAAAACTGCAATAATGTTAATTATTTCATTAAATAAGTTAAGACTAATTACTGCAAAAGTGTTTTGCTTTAGAGAAGAAAAGAACTCTACTCTAAACTTTTTAAAGAAAATTAATAATATTGCCCCAAATAATGCAAATCCAACTTGTTGCCAAAACACAGTAGTCCAAAAATCAAGATCTAGAGCAAACAACTTGAAAACTACCCCGTTTAATGCAATAATCAATGCAGCAGAAAGCATTAGGAACAAAACTTTTCTTTTCAAAAAGAAACCTTTTTTCCCAATCTTTAAATTAATCCCAATTGCACCCACAATTATCAAACCAAATGCAATTAATTGCACAAGAGAAAGAACTTCTTTTAGAAGAAAAAAAGCCAAAAGAGCACTAAACATTGGAATTGATTGAAACAATGGAGAAATGGTTGAAGCATCCTCGTTTTTTAGTGCTTCAAAATAAGGAAATAAATAAATTATATACAAAAATCCATTCAGGATTAAAATCAGCGCAGTAAATGGACTAACTGCAAAAACATTTGGTTGAAATAAAAAAGCAAGCGGAAAAACAATAAATCCAATTAAACAAGAAAAAATAATTGTTGCCCCACTATCCCCTTTGAAGTACTTACCAAGAACAAACTTGTCAATGTGAGTGCCAAGCGCAAATAAAAAAGGGGGAACTAACAAAAACCAAATCCAATCCATAAAAGAAAATGAAAACTTCAATTTTTAACTTTGCACTATTGGAAAATATGTCCTAGAAAAGATGTGCTTTTCTGGACCCATAAAATGTCATTACATTATATTTGGCCCTAAAAATAGAGTTAATTAATATTTTAAAAAAATAAAAAAGAAACACTTGCATAATTGCAAGTGCCCCCATATTCAAAATTAGATTTATGATTTTGCTTCAGCTTTTAGTTTATCAGCAAGATCTGTTTTTTCCCAAGTGAAGTCAGGATCATTTCTTCCAAAGTGACCATAAGCTGCAGTCTTTCTGTAGATTGGTCTTCTTAAGTTCAATCTTTCAAGAATATCCTTAGGCTTTAGCGGGAAATACTTCCTCACTAGTACAACTATTTTGTCTTCAGGAATTGTGTTAGTTCCAAAAGTATCAACAAATACTCCAGTTGGTTCAGCTACTCCAATTGCATAAGCAAGTTGAACTTCGCACTTAGTTGCAAGTCCACTAGCAACAATATTTTTTGCAATGTATCTTGCAGCGTAAGCAGCACTTCTATCAACTTTAGTTGGATCTTTTCCAGAGAAAGCTCCTCCTCCGTGTCTGCCCATTCCCCCATAAGTATCTACAATAATTTTTCTTCCAGTAACACCAGTGTCCCCTT
>CAZOCW010000155.1:0-2621 GCA_964578405.1 uncultured archaeon
CATTTAAATCAAAATTTGCAACTGGGTTTCCACTCGAATTATATTTATACAACTTTTGATTAGTATCCTGTCCCCAATAAGGTTGTGTATGGAACCATAGGTTACCAAGCGAATCTAGTCCAATTTCTTCAACAGTAGTTGAAGGGTAAACAATATCTAAAACATGCGAAGAAGTACTCAAATCAATTTTTTCAATAACTCTTCCAGTAAGCCAAACATATTGATTTGAATCAACAGCAACTGAACAAATATCATTCAAAGCTAACTCCCCCACAATATTTCCTAAACTTGCTCACGCGGTATTGTGACGACAAACTGTTTTACTATACCATCCACCATTATTGTAAAATATTCCGTTTTTTCCTAGAGTTCCACAATATGAATCGTTACAACCCGTTGCATTATTAAAAATTGTTGCACCTGTTGTTGCATTAATTTTTGCAGTAGCTGAACCACCTTGTCTAGGAATCCAAATTGTATTTTCATCAGGATTGAAAGATAAATGGTGATAAGAAAATGGAGCATTGTAAGTTGCAATCAAATGGCCATCAGTTGTAGATAATTTGTAAATATTTGTTGAAGGCCAATCATATTTCAAAAAGAAATATCCTGTTGAAACAAAGTTTGTAAAAATATTTAAATCAGATTTTGAAGAACCCTGTTTAGAATTTATATTTCCACAATTTACATTCCAATCATATCTTCCAAGATTAACATCAACTGAAAATGAATTAAAAGGAGCAACACTATCAGTAGCAACTACTCTACCATTAAGAAGTAAATTACAATCACTTACCCCATAATCATCAGTAACAGTATAATTGAAAGTTGTTGGATTGGTATATTTTAAGGTTTGATTAATTGGACTAGAAAGTAAAACAACTGGATTTGTATAAACTGGAATTGGAGGAACTACTGGGGGAGTAGGTGTAACAACTGTGTTCACATCTTTTGCAGAAGCATCAGTTACACACTCAACAGTAACAGAAACTGAAAATTTTTTATCAACACCATACTCAGATTGACCATAAACAACCAAATTACAAGTCTTTTTCGAACCAGTAGCACCAACACAACTACAAACAGAACCAACATCACTCAAACCAAACATCCTTGAACTACCCGAAGTCAAACTAACCCCCGATAAATAATTAGTATCAGTCCCATCAACACTAATTTTATTAATTGTTAAATTCGCCCCCGAATTATTCCTCAAAGAAACCAAACCATTACGATCATTATCAACAACAGCCTCAGTAACACTAATCCCGCCAGAAACTTGAGAAATTTTCCCAGTAGTAGAACCACTGCCTGTACTTGCAACAAGCCCAATAACAACCAACGAAATAATTACAACAATACCAATAATTACCAAATACTCAATAGTACCCTGGCCACCATTATGGGCTTGCGCACGAGAAAAGAACTTATTAATCATAATATAGAATATCTTTTGGGATATATAATTATTTTGTAAATAAGAAATATACTATCATTTCCCAAATATCAAGAAATCAAACTTCTCCCATTTCCTGAGTTATACAACCAACCAATTTCATCAATATTTAAATCTCTATTCCAAATAGCGGCTTCATCAATCCCACCTTTCATAGGAGAAGCATCCCACCAACCACATCCTGCCCCCCTTGCCCCTATTGTCCCTCCACCAGAATCTGTATTTACTGAAGGAGAACCATAATTAACAATTGTATTGTAATGAACCCCATTCAAATAAAATTGAGGACTACCAGAACCGCTGTAAGTTACAACAACATGATTCCACTTGTTCACATCAATTACTGCTCCTTGAGCACCCCAAACAGCATAACAAGCATCAAGTGCAATTTCAGTCCATTCGTTAAATGAAATTCTAAATTCCCTTTGATTTGCAACACCATAACCAAATATATAATATCTATTTAATTTATCCCTTGGAAATGCCCAAATAGATAAAGTTCTTGCTGCCCCGCCAATAGGCAAACCAGTAGTGTCAAAAAACATTTGATCCATAACTAAATTATTAAAATCATAATTTCCAATAACTTTCCCAACACTATTATTATCAGGGCAAATGTTTGTTGTCCCAATACAACTTCCACTCCAAGTACACCCAATTCTTTGACAAGTGGTTTGATCCATTTGCGAATTCCAATTACTACAACTTACTGAAGCACATTGACCACTTGCACGATGCGAAGAACTATAATCATCCATATTGACATCAAGTGGCCAATACCCAACAAGACCATTTCTTAACCAAACAGCATACGGATCAATTAAAACCTTATAACTAATATTCCAATCCGCAGATGTCCTAACACTATTTCCATCAACAGGATAACAAGTAATATTCCAATTATAATCTGCTTGCAAAGGAAGAGTGTAATTTAAAGAATAAATTGTATCCGAAAGAAGCGGTGCACCAATGTGAATATGATTCGCATCAATGTTGGAGTTAATCTTCAAATTACAATCCAAAACATTTGTATCAGTGCTACGCACTGAAAAATTAAAATCCACCCTTGCACTTTGAGTGTTTGAATCATCTGCAGGCGAAAGCAAAGTTACTATTGGAGGATTAATTTGAATAACAGTTGGAGAAACTATTTTATTTTGATCCG
>CAZOCW010000156.1:0-2612 GCA_964578405.1 uncultured archaeon
TTCAATTTTTTAGCATTCGTAAGCTATCTATAACTTATTGTTGATTTATACCCCAATGAACTTCTAGTTTGTGGCATTTCTTTATTTTATTATGCAGGCCTAGCACCTTAATCCAGTTAACAGAAAGGTTCTTAAACAAGGAGTTCCTTTGCTGTGTCAGAGAACGCCTGATCAAATGGCTTTTTCATTGCCGTTTAAACCTCCGTAGTGATTTGAGACCCAGCAATGTTATTCGCTTGGCCGGAGGAAAAGATTTCAAGAAAACTGAAGGAATGCGATTATTGTTTAGAAATGAAAACTAGAAATGCAGTGAAAATCTTTAAAAGTTGAGAATACTTGATGGAGTTGTGGAAATCTTAAAAAACCAGCATATTATCGGTTGTATCCAGATTTATTTTAACAAAGCAAGAATATTAGTGGTCTCCTTGAAGTTTTGATGGTTGCAATTCAAAATCTTTTAAATTTTTAAGTAAAAAATCATCTACGACCTCGAAATGTACAATTTGGGCTGTTAGTACCCCGATTGTGTTCAAAGTGAGCAATAGCTCCACTGCTAGACTGTTTTAGGGCCGTAACCTCTTTCCTGCATCCTTTACATAAAAAAACAGGGGCTGAACTCTTATTCTTTTTGGCCAGGTTTCTTTCTTTAACCGCTTGATTAACAGTTATAAGCTTGTTATTAAATATGCAATCTGTTGCTGCTGGCATTAATAGCTCCTAAAGTTTTAATTTTCACAATGATTAAATTTATAAACTTTTTTACTAACGATTGCAATGAACAACTAAATTAAATCTAGTTTAAATTATTTTTTAATAGGGTTATTCAATATCCTTATTAGTTTAATCAATCTTAAAAATTTGCCAATTTTGGTAAATTAATTTTTAATAATTATTGTAACTTTTTTATATAGATTTATTATTCGCTCTTTATAACTTTTCAAGAATGACTGAATAGCAGTGATATTAATAGAACAATTACGAATGAAAATTTCCTTTTTTTATTTAATTATGCACGGCAATCCAGCCTTCTAATCGATATACGTCAAAAGGAGGAAGAGTCCTTCCGAGACGGCCTCCAATAACAGCTTTAGCAGCATATAAGCAAATAACCGCATCAAGAGCATCTGCATTTTGGGTAATAATAATATTGTTTTCTGGCGACATTATTAAACCTAGGTTATTTATCAAATAATTTACAATTATTTGGCGATTAATTTCGCCATTTGCTCCATTGTAATTTTTAAATGGCAGCCCCCAATGTTTGAGCTGTGCAGCAGGAAATGCCTCAATTAAAATTGGGGTATTAGGTTTTGGCTCCACAAAAGGCCAAATCGGAACGGTTGACTGTGCAAGAAGCTTGATGCATGCACTTGCAAAAGGTGCTCCAGGTCTTGCACCAGTCCATACTGGAGATCGTGTTTCAACTTTTCTTCCCCGCCAATAATTTTCAGTTACTCGGAGCGGTTTAGAGAAATCAAATGGGATTCTCTGAGCAAATATTTCACGAAATGATCTTCCTGGAGGAAAGTCTTGGTTATGATTAAGTTCGAAGTTATCTACTTCTGCCAGAAGAGCTGCATGACTTTCAATACCCTCGAAAAAGAACCACCAAGGAATAGAAAAAGGGGCGTCAATAGCTGCTGCCGAGTAGGCCCCTTCCCTTAGTAACGCCGCAAGGCGAGCAAACGGTCTAGCATCTCCATCTAGCATTTGAACTCTTTGCAGGGCCAAAAGAGTCAATTGATTATTATTTTCAGTAGAATTGGCAATCCAAATATTACTTTCTTGGTTTGTCGGGTTCCAAGATGATTGGTTACCGCTAAAATCTATTCCTATATATTTTATTGTCATAAACAAACTCCCTAAAAGAATAATATTTAAAAATTTCTTTTACCAAAACCTATTTACTTTAACAAAAGAAAATACCGATATTATTTATTTTTGCACGGCTGGCCGGTTGCGGATTTCCGTGCGAAGTTCCATCAAGAGTTTTCCAAGCATGTTCCTCTCTCCCCAGGTTCCATCAGCAAGTCTCTTGGCGCCCCAGAAAAGCCCTGAGACTGTTGGCCTGTTAGAGCAGTCTTCCACAATAAATCTGTCTCCGGTTGCTAGCAAATCCCTCTCTAGCGGGTTCCGATTGCATTTAAACTTCAACCCCAACACCATCCTCATATTTTTTAAGTCTTCATTGCCCATGGGAGTGATATTCCTCTGATCCCTAATGGCCCTCGCCTTCGCCTTCAGTTTTGCAGTCATGGGTGATTTCGGCGCACGGATTATTTCCCGGATGTTCTCACCTTTGTCGTTTACTGCGCCCATCGGATATCTAAGTGCTTGAAATAGCGCCTCCGCAGTGTTCCACCATATACCATCGTGTTCAACGGGGTGAGGGCTCATGTTTCCTAACCAGCCATATTCTTCTTCTACCTTACGAATAATAACATCAGACATAGAGTATCCTCCTTAAAGTGAAAAGTTTGCTTCATCAGCTTTACAATTAAACATCTCATCTTATTCGCTTTAAGATTTAAATTGTTTCAGGCAAAGGTTGATTTACCTAGAATAAAAGTTAAATACATTTCGAGCTTATTTAATTGCTGGCAAGTAAGAAT
>CAZOCW010000157.1:0-2606 GCA_964578405.1 uncultured archaeon
GTGTGAACTAGTTTGTTGTAAAGGAACATCCTCAGCCCCTTCTTCTAAATTTTCATCTCCAACTTCCCCAGTTTCATCGTCCATTGGTTCTCCAAATTCATCAACAGCCCCTTCTTGTGGCATTTCTCCTTCTTCTAAAGGAACTTCATTAGAATCATCTAAATCATCAACAACTTGTTTACTTCCTTTTTTAACAGGAGCTGGATTTTCAGCATCATCAATTCCATTTTCATCCAAATCATTTTCCATTTGTTTTCTTTTCAAATATCTACTTCTTCTTGAATCAAATTTTCTTACTGGTTCTTCATCCATTTGATATTTTTGTGCAGGAGGAAGAATTCTCTCTTGAGGAGCAGAAACATAAACTGGTTTTTCAACAATAAAAGTTTTAATTCTCACAGTTTCTTTTTTTTGTTGAGGAATAACATCTTTCATTCTCGCAAAAAATCCCATTGGAACTTCTTTCACCTTAACTACAGGTTTTGCTGCGAAACGCTTCTTTGATTTTGCTTGCCCTTTTTGGGCTTTCTTTTTAGCCATAACTAACAAGTAGAAGGAAAAAACCCCTATTTAATGGTTTCGAAGACAAAAAACCAAAATATACTTGGCCCTGTTAAGCAGCTTCAATTGTTACTAATTGAACAAAAATAGTTCCAAAAAACTCATTTTGATAGGCAATAACTTTCCCATTATTCATTAAAAATAAAACTGGAAGAAAAGTATCCACAATTGAATCAACATCTTCTTTGCCTGTAAGGTCAGCAAATAAAACTACCCCTTGAGAATCCGCTTTACTTTTAATTAAATCAAATACTTCTTGCATTTTTTCTTCAATTGAAGAAGAATCAAAATTTATTTCAATTCTCGGAATATTTCTTGCAGCATTTTTCTTAGGAGTGGTTCTTTGGATAATATCTTCGATACTTGAAACTAATTCATCAAGTGTAATTCTTCCCTCTCTTGCCATTCTATTACTCATTAAATCAGGAACTTCTCCAAGCATTAATGCTCTTTGTTCAGGAGTCAATACTGCTTCTTCTTCCTCATCATCAAGAGAGGACAAACGTAAATATTTTGATTTTGTTTTTACTAAAATCGCACATGCCAAAATTGCATTAGCAGGAACTCTCAAATTATGCCCAGAAAGATCATTAATTTTTTTAATATATTTCTCAGTTAGTTCAATTACATCAATGTCCCAAGGATTCATTTTTTCAGATTCAACTAAATCAAGCAAAATTGTTTTCCAAGCAGGCTGATCAATCAAATCAACTAAATCCATTTTTGAGTAATCTCTTTCAAATTCAACTTCATTTGAAGAAAATTCTGAATCAGTTACTTCAACTTCCACCAATGCTTCGCTTTCAACAGGAGAAGAACTTTTAGTAAAGGACTTAGGCATACTATAAATAAGTACGAGGTTGCTTTTAAACTTTTCTTATGTAGAAGTTAAGAACTTTTGAATAAATTTTAAATCAAATTCCCCAAGTAAGCCTTAAATATCACTTAATTCCTTAATTGAGAAGAAGAAAATGTAAATATTTTTTTCAAAAGGTGATTGTGTTGGAACGAACTAAAACTGGAATACCCGGTGTTGATGAATTATTAAATGGTGGAATACCAAAAGGAAGTAATGTTTTAGTTTCAGGTGGAGCAGGAACTGGAAAAACAATTTTTACCACACAATACTTATACAACGGAGCTTTACAATACGGCGAACCAGGAGTATTTGTCACTCTTGAAGGAAACGTAAGAGACATTGCATGGAACATGGAATCATTCCAATGGGACATTAAAAATTTACAAGACCAAGGAATGTTTACTATTTACAGATTGGGAATGGAATTTATTAAAGATCGAGCAATGCTTGAAGAAAGACTTGATGAACAACTCTCTGAAATAAAAAAAGAAGTTGAAGAAATACATGCTAAAAGATTAGTAATAGATTCAACAACAGTATTTGGAGCGTATTTAGAACCAAGTTTACTAAGAACAACTTTATTCAAATTTTGTGATCAACTAAAAACAATGGGTTGTACAACATTATTAACTTCAGAAACACAACCAACAAAAAATACTTTTTCAGCATTTGGAGTTGAAGAATTTGTTGTGGACGGAATATTCGCATTATATTTCTCTCCACCAAATAGAAGTTTATTTGTTAGAAAAATGAGAGGAACAGTACATGACAAGAATCCTCACCCACTTGAAATAACAAACAAAGGTGTTGTTGTTAACTCAAGAGATAGTATCATTTGGGAATCTATCAAATGATTACAGACAATTAAATACTTTGAAGCAATTAAGCGAGAATAAAAACTCTCGCTTATAATCTTATTTTATGAGACTTACAAAATTCGCACAATCATGTATCATGATCGAAGAAGGCAATACCAAGGTGCTAATTGATCCTGGAATGATTCAAGTAAATGAAGAAACAATTAAACAATGGAAAAAAGCTAATTTTGTTTTAGTAACACATAAGCACACAGATCACTTTGATGAAGCAAGTGCAAAGAAACTAATTTCTTCAAAAATAAAATTTTATTCAACAAAAGAGGTTGCAAGAACTTACCCTTCAATAAAATTTAGAATTGTGAATAAAG
>CAZOCW010000158.1:0-2602 GCA_964578405.1 uncultured archaeon
GAACAGCAACCACAAACCAATGAAAATTTTTATCAGAATAATAAAAAGAAGAGTAGGATGAAAACATTAAATGATTGGATTGATAACAAATTGTTACTAATCAGTGATAAAATGATAGATAAAATTGATAAGAGAAGGTGGTTATAAAATTTTTTAATTAAATCATTTCGTATAAAATGTATTAAAATATTCTAAACTTGACACATTTTTCAGCAATGTTGAAAAAGATCTTGGTGCAGATGCCGCTGAAACATACAGGCATCAATATGCAGTAGATAGTTTACGTGCTGGTCAATTAGTAAATCAAGAAGATATAGATTATTTTCAAAAAACTAATCCTAAGGCTGCTGCTGATTATGCTGCACGAAACGCTGAAATTAATAGAGTTCTTGATATTAAATTACGTGGAAAAACCGATGCAAAATCTTGGGCAGATGTTTTAGTAGATTCTCAACGTCAACAGGCAGAAGCTACTCAGTGGGAAAAAAAAAAAAAAAATAAATTAGATTCTTTAAAAGCAAGTTTGGTTCCCGCAAATCAAGATACTCCGTACGGAAATACTAATAATTATAATGCTAATATACAATTAAAAATTGACCAAGCTCAAGAAGATTATAATAACGCTCTACGTTCAAAGATCATTACAACAAATACTAATTTAGTTTTACAAGGAGCTTGGGTTGACGTAAGCGATCCAGAAACACAAAAAAATATTGGCATTGAATTTGGAAATATTATTGCAAATAATCCAAAATTAGCTCCTTATGCAACTAACTTAGATAAATCTCTTCCGACAGTAATTTACTCTAAATATGCGACAGAAAATAGTGATGAAATAAATCGACTTCTTGATGTCAAATTAAATGGAAAAACAGATTCTGTTTCTTGGGCTAAGGCTCTTTCTGAATCGCAATGGAAAAAGGAATTTGATAATACATGGGTAAATGAAGCAGGAAACAATTTGAATGATTTGAAATCCAAATTAGCTGTAGCAAATAAAGAAAATCCTGATATTAAAACTAATTACTATGCTGCTGATTTGCAATCAAAAGTAGATCAAGCACAAGCAAATTATGATAGAGCAGTAAATTCAAGAGATTTATCTGATAAAAATAATAAACTACTTCAAGTAGCTTATATTCAAAATACTGATAAAAATCAAAGAGATGGTGTTGATATAGTATTAGGATTTATGTCTAATCCGACTGCTGATATATATAATCCAACATTAGCTTCTTATGCAGGTTCTGTTCGTGAAGCTCTTCCAACAACAATTGATACTATGAATATATTTTCCGCATCTGAAACTGGTAACTCTGGTTTAACAGAAGTTCAACGTCATGAGTTATTAGTTGCATCCCAAAAAAGACAAGACATAATTACTCAACAACTCGATAAAAATCTTGGTGTTTATAACGGGAATATCGTTGGTAGTGTTATCAATGGAGGTTACATAGATGTTGCAGAAGGTGTGATTGATACAGTTGGTTCATTTTTTGGAACTACAGGAAGTATTGATAAAAGATTGTCTCAACAACAAGAAATAGCAGACAGACAGCAAACATTAATTACTGTCGAGAATACAATTCGTAGAACTGGTTCTATTGATTCTCTTACAGATGAACAAAAAGCGGTAGCCTTATCAGAACATTTGTTAGAAAGAAATGGTGACGCTATCGTTTATAATAATGAGTACAAATTTGACGCTAGTAAATTAGAATCGGAAATGACTTCCTTTGGTTCTATTTCAGAAAGTAATGGTTTTGCAAGAGCAGCAAATTCAGTTATAACTCCTCTAGCTCTTGCTGAAGCAATAGCTGGGGCTGGAACTGCAAAAGCTTTAGGCACAGCTTTTTCTAAGATTCCTGCTGTTATTAAAGTATTAGAAGGAGAATCCGCATTAGGTAAAGCTATTGTTACAACAGGAAATTATGTTTTTGCTCAAGGTGCAGGTTTTGCATTGCCAACTTCAGGAGTTAACTTCGCCACGTCAGCAATAAATGGTAAGTTATCTGAAAATTATAATGCAGAGAATTTATATGGTGTTTCTGATCTTGCAATGGAATCAGTAAAAGGCGCAGTAACTATGGGCGGACTTGGACTTGCTGGAAAATATGTTGCAAATCCTATTGTTTCTGCAACTACTAAACCATTAGGAAAAACAAGTGCTGAAATAATTGGTGCATTAACAAGACCTGCTATTTTAACTGTAGCAATGGATGCAGCAACTGCTGTTGAAAAAACAGCAAAAGATGTATTATATAATGATAAAAATATATTACAAAGTGCGAAAACAAATTTTTATGAAGCAATATATAGTTTACCATCATCATATGCAAATTTCTTATTAATAGATGCAGTTTCTCATCAAGCAGTACCTTCAACAAAAACTACAACTCCGGCTGATTTAGCAAAAAAAAGTCTTGCTGTAAATTCAGAAAAAGTTTCTGCTACTGCAACTGATTTAATTAAAAAATATGATGCTATTCCTTCAGAATTAAAACCTGCAATTTCAACTTCTGAGCCAATAATTCCTAGAGAAACAATTGATCTAAGAATACAAGAAACCGGTGTGACAGCAGAAGTTGCAACACAACAACTA
>CAZOCW010000159.1:0-2595 GCA_964578405.1 uncultured archaeon
TAAATCTACTTTACACAAATTAAATTATTTTAGAAGCAGCTTTCTTTAATCGATTCATTAGAGCCAATCCAAGCCCTTTTTCTTTTACCCCTTCAACAAATATCACTTCAACACCTTTTTCATCTAAATCTCTAAAACAACTAAACAAGTTCTTTGCGTATAACTCAATGTCTTTTGAAAAATTATACTCGTTTTCAACTTTAAGTTTTTTAGAGAAAGAAATTACTCCAACTTTTTTATCAAGTGATAGTTCAAATACTTTCTTTTCAAAATTCTTTCCAACTGAAATTAAAATTACTTCGGCTTTTGGAGAATAGTGTTTATATTTCATCCCAGGACTTAATGGTTTTTTAGATTCAGATTCTTTTTGATTTGCTTTCTTAGAAGGAACCTTTATTTTTCCAATTACTTTTTGTATTTGTTCAACTGTTACTGAACCTGGCCTTAATAAAACGGGGGTTTTTTCAAGTAAACTTAACACAGTTGATTCAAGTCCATGCTCGCATGCTCCAGAATCTATTACTAATAGGACTCTTCCGTTCAAATCATCAAATGCGTGCTTTGCTGTTGTAGGAGAAGGTTTTCCTGAGGTATTTGCACTTGGTGCAGCAATTGGAAAATCACATTCTTTAATCAGAGCAAGCGCAACTTTATTTGAAGGCATTCTTACTGCAACACTATCAAGTCCCGCAGTTACATTAAGAGGAAGATCTTTTGATTTAGGAAGAACTAAAGTTAGTGGCCCTGGCCAAAATGCTTTAATTAATTTAATTGCAGGTTTAGGAACACTAGCAACAACTTGATGAAGATGATGAATGCTAGAGATGTGAACTATTGTTGGATTATCTGCTGGACGATTCTTTGCTTGAAATATTTTACTAACTGCACTCTCATTAAATGCATTCGCACCTAAACCATAAACTGTTTCAGTGGGAAATACAACTACTTCCCCTTTCTTTAGTAAATCCACTGCTTCTTTTAGTTCAGAAGAGTTAAACTTTTTTGAATTTACTTTGATTAACTTGGTTTGCATAATAAAAGACTGAAAGCAATTGTTTTTATGCGTAACCAATCACAATTCCACCACGGTGAAACAAATGGTTGCAAACAATTTTGATCTAAATAAATTAATTGAATATCCCAAAAGTGGAATTTTAAGTAAAGTTATTCTAAAATCTGAATCAAAGGATGTTACTTTGTTTTGCATGAGTAAAGGAAGCGAACTTTCTGAACACACTTCTACAAAGGAAGGGTTTGTTTATGTTCTTGAAGGAAATGGAACTTTTGTTCTAAAAGGAAAGAAGATTGCAATGAAAGAAGGAGTATTAATCCACATGGAAAAAAATGCAAAACATTCTCTTAAAGCAAAAAGTAATACTACATTTTTACTTACTCTAATTTGAAATCAAAAGTAGTATTAATTAAAAAGAAAAATACATCTAAACAAGGTCTTTTGGCATATTTATGCCTTTAGTAATGCCAAAAATTTTAAAACACTTTCGGTTGAGTAGTTAATGATTGTAAATGGTAAAGTTGCCTTATTTGATTGAGTCTCAACAGTTCGATAAGCAATTACTTTTTTCTTTATTTAATCGAGCTGAACAATTAAGAGTTAAACCAGAAAGAACGCTTGATGGAAAAGTTCTTGCAACTTTATTCTACGAACCAAGTACTAGAACTAGATTAAGCTTTGAAAGTGCAATGTTACGAATGGGCGGTTCTGTTCTAAGCACTGAAAATGCTAAGGAATTCTCAAGTGCAATTAAGGGAGAATCTTTAGAGGATTCCATTAGAGTAATTTGTGCTTATGCTGATTGTATTGTAATGAGACATTATGAGGATGACTCTGCTGCACGCGCAGTGAGTGTTGCAACTAAACCGTTCATTAATGCAGGTTCAGGAAGAGGACAACACCCAACACAAGCACTACTAGATCTTTATACAATTCATAGAGAGCTTGGAAAAGTAGAAGGGATCACAGTTGCCATGGTTGGAGATTTAGCAAATGGAAGAACAGTTCATTCATTAGCATATTTGCTTGGAAAGTTTGATTCACAAACAAAAATTATTTTTGTTTCCCCACCTAATTTAAGAATCCCTGAAAACATTAAGGAGTATTTAGTTCGACATAACATCAATTTTAGTGAAGAAACTGATTTTTCAAAAGTATTAGGAGTTGCGGATGTAATTTACATGACTAGAATTCAAAAAGAAAGAATGACTCCAGAGGATTATGCTTTAGCAAAAGGAAAGTATTGCATTGATTCTCAAAATCTAGGACAAGTTAGATCCAATGCTCGAATCATGCACCCATTACCCCACGTAGAAGAAATTAATATTTCAATTGAAATTGAAAACAATGATTTACGAATTGCTTATTTTAGACAAGCAGAAAACGGAATATATATTAGAATGGCACTACTTGAACACTTAATAAAATAAAAAAAACTAATTAATCAAAAAAAATTATTTTCTAATTATTTTTACCCAACCGTGATTAGCGTTTACTTCAACCATCATTCCGTCTTTGAGTACTTTTGTAGCAATTTTTGTTCCAATGATACAAGGTATTCCTAGCTCTCGAGAAACAATTGC
>CAZOCW010000160.1:0-2545 GCA_964578405.1 uncultured archaeon
CATGTAAGTGAACTTACATAAGTTCTAATTTTTTTGTTGTGTTTTAAATTGGCCCGTGGCAATTCTTATTTTAATAAGTTTCGTATACAGATTTTGAATTGATTTTTATGATTCGTGGAATAGTTTTAGCTGGCGGTTCTGGTAAACGTCTTTGGCCTCTTTCGAGGGAAAGAAGACCAAAACAATTTCTAAATCTTTTTGTAGAACACACACTTTTGGAAGAGAGTGTTTCAAGATTTTATGGATTAACAAGTTCTGTAACAATTTCAACAAATAAAGCTCTTGAAGCAGAAGTGCGAGCATCTTTACCAAAAAATAATTTAATTATTGAACCAGATAAACGAGATACTGCTGCAGCATTAGGACTTGCGGCAATTTCATTTAAACCTGATGATATTCTGGTTGTTACTCCTGCAGATTCTTTTATTGATTCAATTGAAAAGTTTCAAATTACAATGAAGCGAGCAATTGAACTCGCCGAAAAAGAAAATACAATTGTTATGGTTGGTGCAAAGCCACTTGAAGTATCTGATCGTTACGGGTATATTGAAATTGAAAAAGGAAAGCATGTAAAAAAATTATATAAACAACCTCCTACAAAGCAAGTTGCAAAAAAATATGTGCAAAAAGGTTTCTTTTGGATAACTGGAATTTTTGCTTGCAAAGTGCAAGTGTTGCTTGATATTTTACAAAAGCACGAACCTGAAATTTTTGATAGTTTGATGAAAATAAAACACTCTTCTTCGGTTGATGAATTTTATTTTAATATAAAAAAAGCAAGTTTTCATTCAGTGCTTGATAAAGTTGAGCATTTGAATTTTGTTCCTGCGAGTTTTTACTGGAATGATGTTGGAGTATTCCACTCAATGGGGGATATTATTGGTGGGAAGAATGCGTTAATGAAAGGAAATCTTTTCGAACTTAATAGTAGTGGAAATATTATTCACTCAAATAAAAATGTTGCATTAATTGATTGTCATGATTTAATTGTAATGGATACGCATGATGCATTATTGATTTGCCCAAAGAAATCAGCTGAAAAAATAAAACACTTAGTTGAACAAAAAGTTCCCCATCATTTACATTAATTACTTTAAACCGGGTTATTCCAACGTTAATAGTTTTTAGTTGTACCATTTTTCTTTAATAACCCATTTATTCAAAAGATACTTATGATTCGAGGGATAATTCTTGCAGGCGGTTCAGGTAAACGTCTTTGGCCTCTTTCGAGGGAAAAAAAGCCAAAACAATTACTAAAATTATTCCAATCCAAGACTTTTCTTGAGGAATCCGTTGAACGATTACTTCCAATAGTTGACACTGTTTCAATTTCTACTGGGAAAAATTTAGTTGAAGAAATAAAAGAATTTATCCCAAATGCAAGATTAATTGTTGAACCTGAAAGAAGAGATACTGCTGCAGCAATTGGTTTATGTGCAATAAACTTTAAATGGGATGATGTTTTAGTTTTCACTCCTTCTGATGCTTATATTACTCCAACAAAAGAGTTTCAAGATACAATTAAAACTGCAATTAAATTTGCAGAAGATAAGGGCGGAATTATTGTTGTTGGAATTAAACCTACCTCTCCTTCAGTTAATTTTGGATATCTTAAATTAGGATTAGGAAATAAAGTTGAAAAGTTTTGTGAAAAACCAACAAATGAAATTGCAACAAAATATGTTGCGAGTGGGTACTTTTGGAATGCAGGAATTTTTGTTGCAAAAGCTGGGGTAATTCTTGATTTAATTGAAAAGTACGAGCCTGAAATATATTTTGATTTAATTAAAATCAGAAAAGGTGCCTCTCCTGAAGAAATTTATCCAAATATAAAAAAGATTTCTTTTGATTACGCGGTAATGGAGAAAGCAGAGAAAGTATTCTTTGTTCCCGCGAGTTTTTACTGGAATGATGTTGGAAGTTTTAATGCAATTGGAGAAATTGTAAAAGACAAAAATGTGGTAATGAATGGGAATCTTTTGGAATTAAATAGTTCTGGAAATATTGTTAGTACTACTGATTCAAAAAAATCAATTGCGTTAGTGGGTTGTAGTGATTTAGTAATAATTGATACTCCTGGAGCTCTATTAGTTTGCCCAAAATCCATGTCTGATTTAATTAAGAAGTTTGTTGAAGAAAAAGTTCCAAAGGAATTACAATAAAGTATCAGTTTTGTCTATTTCTATAATTAGTTTGTTTGTCAGTTTTTGCTGAGAAATCCCTTTTTATTCCCTTTCAGTTACTGTTCAAGTATGAAAATTAAGGTTAAACATAAGGCTTCTTTTGCAGAAACTGTGAGTGACGAAATAAAAGAGGCATCCGCAAAATCTAGGACAGAAATTGTGTCCAAAGGCAAATTATTTGTTTTTAGTGGTCCTTCAGGGGCAGGTAAGAGTACTCTTGCCCAAGTTGTTTTAAGAGAATTTGATTTTTTCAAAAAAGTTGTTACTTGTACCACTCGAGCTATTCGTGAAGGGGAAAGAGCTGATATTGATCAACATTTTGTTTCAAGAGAACAATTTGAAGAGTATATTGCAAAGGATGA
>CAZOCW010000161.1:0-372 GCA_964578405.1 uncultured archaeon
ATAACCAAACTTCTTTACTAACTTCAATTTTCCATTTTTATGCAAATATATGGATGGAAGATTAATTCCATTAAATGTAGTATTCTTTACCATTGTGTAAATCGCCATGTCAAGGAAAATTAATTTTTGACCAATTTGTAATTCACTAGGGAAGAATAATCTCAGATTACATCTCCTGCTAAGCAAGTTACTCCTGCAAGTCTATAATCATACTTATCTTTTCCTGCTGCTTTTGCTCCAATTATTTCTGGAGTATAAGGCATTGCTAATACATCAGGCATGTGAGTCTCCGCAGAGGTATCAAGTACCGCTATTTTCTTTTTGTTTTCAACAATATCAAGCACGCTTGCAACAAGCACCCCCGAATTCAAT
>CAZOCW010000161.1:382-2545 GCA_964578405.1 uncultured archaeon
CAAGATATACTTCAACCCCGTACTTTTTCTTAAAATTAATAATTAATTCACAAAGTAAATCCAAATCATAATCGGATCTAGTAATATGGTGTCCTCCGCCAAAATTCACCCATTTCATTTGTTTAATATATTTTCCAAATTTAGCATCCACTACTTCAAGAATATGCTTCAGAGTATCAGAGTTTTGTTGACACATTGCGTGAAAATGAACTCCATTTATTCCACTTAAATCTTGACCTTCAAGTTTATCTACAGTCATTCCCATTCTTGAAAACTCTGCGCAAGGATTGTATAAGTCAACTTTAATCTCAGAATATTCTGGATTAATTCTTATTCCTGCATCAATTTTTTTTCCTTTCAAATTCTTTGATTTTGAAAGTTTTACTTTGTATTTGTTCCATTGATTCATTGAGTTAAATACAATGTGATCAGAGTACTTTGTAATTTGTTTAAAATCACTTTCAGAATATGCTGGAGCAAAGGTATGAACTTCACTTTTGAATTCTTCAAATCCTAATCTTGCTTCATTTGGTGAACTAGAACAAGTACCATCTAAGTACTTTCTAATTAAAGGAAAAGTTGAATACATCGAGAATGCTTTTGTTGCAAGAAGTATTTTGCACCCAGTTCTTTGTTTAACACTCTTGAGTATCTTAAGGTTTGAGATTAAAGCATCCTCACTAACAATGTAGCAGGGAGTTTTTACTTTTTCAATATTGATCCTTTGAAATCCACTTGCTTCCATGGTAATCCCTGTTTGCCTATTTCTTTCATAAATGGATCTGGATCCATTTGTTCTACGTTAAATACTCCAGTTCCTTTCCACTTTCCAGTAAGTACTAATTTTGCCATTAGTACAGTTGGAACTGCAGTAGTGTAGGAAATTGCTTGTGCTTGTACTTCTTTGTAGCACTCAGCGTGATCGCACACATTGTAAATGTATATTTTCTTTTTCTTTCCAGCTTTTTCTCCTTCAATTATACACCCAATTACTGTTTTACCAGTGTAATTTTGTGCAAGTGAGGATGGATCTGGAAGAACTGATTTTAGGAATTTAATTGGAATTACTTTAGTTCCTTCATAATCCACTGGATCAATTCTTGTTAGTCCAATATTTTCAAGTACTCTTAAGTGAGTTAGATAATTTTCTGAGAAAGTCATCCAAAACCTTATTCGTTCAAGTCCTTTAATATTTTTTACCAAGGATTCCATTTCTTCATGGTAAAGTAAATAACTTTCTTGCTTACCTGCAACTGGATAATCAAAAGTAAAATGAACACTACCTGGTTGAATTATTGGGGGAGTTTCTACCCACTTTCCTTTTTCCCAGTGTCTTACCACTTGAGTAACCTCTCTAATGTTAATTTCTGGATTAAAATTTGTTGCAAAAGATTTACCGTGATTTCCTGCATTGCAATCCAAAATATCAATATTTTTTATTGAATCAAACAAATTCTTTTGCGCATATGCACAATAAACATTTGTTACACCGGGATCAAATCCACAACCTAAAAGAGCCATTAGCCCTTTTTTCTTAAATTTTTCTTGATAAGCCCATTGCCAACTGTATTCAAACTTTGCAACATCTTTTGGCTCATAATTTGCAGTGTCCATGTAATTTACATTAGTTTCAAGACAAGCATCCATTATTGTCAAATCTTGGTATGGAAGAGCTACATTAATTACTAAATCAGGTTTAAACTTTTTTATTAAAGAAACAAGTTCAGGAACTTTATCAGCATCAACTTGGGCAGTTTCAATATCTACATTCCAATGAGTTTTAATTTCTTCTTTAATTTTATCACATTTTGATTTTGTTCTACTAGCAAGACAAATATTAGTAAAAACGTCAGAGTTCATTGCTGCTTTTTTAGTTACTACAGCTCCAACTCCGCCAGCGCCAATAATTAAAACTCTACTCATCCCACCAACTCCTAATATTAAAATTATAATAATTACAATTTAATAATACATATTTTATTTTCCACATTCAATTAAACATTCAAGTTTCAGTTCAATTTTTACTTTTCTTTCCTAACGCAAACTTGTAAGTTAGTAAAGTGTACAGTAGTTTTGATGCAATAAAATCGGAGGATTTGTTTTGTTCGTTTGGGCAAAGTTCAACTAAATCTAACCCAACTACCTCTCTACTTTTGAATAATT
>CAZOCW010000162.1:0-2541 GCA_964578405.1 uncultured archaeon
ATTATCCCTAGTTCCATATAAGCATCTGAAGCGAGTTTAACTGAAGCATTTGTTAACATTTCGCCAGTTCCTCTATCTCTAATCATTTCAAGTGAAAAGAAGGGGTGAACTAATAGTTCGATTTGGTTGTAAAATAGTTTAACCTCTTTTGTCCCTAACGCTTTGTTCATACTAAGCTTATGTCCTTTTTGTTATTAATTCTTATGAGTAGATAAAAAAAGCTTTTTTTTACTTAAATTAAGAAAGTGGAACTAAATTAGAATTTGTTTAATTTTCCATTTCTTCGTAACCATTCTACTTGGTTTCCAAGGTATCTCCAAACAACATCGCCCTTAGTCGGTTGAAAGTCCCAAAGTTTTACAATAATAACATCATTTTCTCTTATCCAAACTTTTTTTAATAATTTTCCAGGAATTCTAAATTGTTTTTCAACACCATCTTCAGTTACTCCTCTTACTTGGTTTGATCCCATTAATTGAGTAACAACTGCAAATTGTTCAAGTTCATCAGGGTTAGGAAGTCGCATTCTAGTATATCCTGCTTCTTGTTGTTCCGCAGTTTGAGGTGGTCCTCGAAAGCCCCCAGTGCTCTTAGGTTTCATTTGGTTTTTTCTTTTCTGTGAATTAAAGTTAGCCGTTTTTCTCACCAATTTGCTTTATTTGAATAAAGATAATAGATTTCAACAGGTATTAAAACCTCTCTTTGGGGGCCTCTTTTTGCCCTAATTTACATGTGGTATATTTGTACGTGTTTTATTCCCTTTATTTTCAAAATACTTTTTTCACTTACAAGGTCATTTTTTAGTAAAATGTCCACGCACTTGTTTCCAAAGAAATTTCCAGAATCACATTCTTTTATCATTTCTAGTAATTGCTTTTCAGTAATTTCTTCCCCATTGTAAAATCTTTCAGAAGCTTTGAAACAAATTTCGCCCTCTTCAAAAGTTTTGCCAATATGTTCCTTATCGCAAACAGCTAGAATGGTTCGTAAATCAATTTGATGAATTTTTGCTTTCATAAAAATCATTATTTTTATTTTTCGTACCCTCTTGGGCACTTAATCATAAAAATCAGTTTTAATTTTTATTATATTAATTTGTTATTTTATTTTTTTACAATCCAGAAACTGGTTTTATTGCTCCGCATGCTTCGCATTTTAGCATGTGTACTCCGTTTTGGATTACCACGTTTGTATCTGGTTTTTTGCATTCTGGGCAAAGTACAAATTGGTTAAAGTATGATTCAATTAATTTGTTTAATTGGATTGCTCCGATTTTACCATTAACTGTTAATTGTCCTGCGTTTTCTGTAATTGGTAAAGCAGTTTCTTTTGTTAGCCATTTTAAGAAGTGTTTTTTGTCTCTTCGCATATCTTTAATTAAAATGTTAAATCCTCTAACAATTGTTTTTGTTCCTTGGATGAATGATTCAACCTTAGGTATTACAAATCTTTCATGAGAAAGAGCTTTCTGAGGAATACTGTTGTATGCTTTTGATAACAAATCGTTGTAGTTTTGCATTATATCACGTTCTTTACATAATCCTTTAGCAAAAGCTATAAAAAGGTTCTAAAAAGTCAAAATTTGCTCTTTTGAGTGGTATTTTTATTTGATTAGGGGTAATTTTGTTTATGGTTAACATAGACGGCTTGTTTGGAGACTTAGTTAATGCCGGCCCGCTTGGGTTTTTCTTTTTAGCAATTATTACTAATGCGACAGTATTTTTGCCTGTTCCTGTTCTTGAGATTTCTTTAATTGCTGCAGGTTCAACTAATTTTTTTGGATTAGGTATTTTTTCTCCATTATTACTCGGAATTGCTGCTGGTTGTGGGGCGGGGATTGGGGAATTAAGTGGATACTTTTTTGGAGCGGGTGGGCGGAAAGTCCTAAAAAAGTTTAATAAAGAGCAATCCGAAAAAATAGTTGGTTTTGGGAAAAAACTTCAAAAGCATGGGTTGATTGCTTTAATCATTTTTGCTTTTCTTCCATTGCCTTTTGATTTGGCAGGGGTGGCTGCTGGGCTTATGCATTACCCAAAAAAACTTTTTGTACTTGGGTGTGTTATTGGAAAATCTCCACGTTATGCATTAATTGCATATGCGGGATATTTTGGAGTGCCTTGGGTTTTGCACTTTTTTGGAATGGGTTAATTAGTTTTGAGAACTTTTCGTATTGACCAAAGTCTTCCAAATTTATCAAGAGGGGTAGTTTGTAATGTGTATTTTTTGCCTGTTTTTGGGTCAGGGTATTCTCGTTCAAGTTTGTACTCTTTTGTTGAAGCTCCGTTAGCGATTATTTCTCCATTTTCTTCAAGTGCTTCAACATAGCTTTGCATTACTTCTTCAGGATATTTAGAATAATAAAGTGGTCCAAAAACATCAAGGATTATTCCAAATCTTTTTTTTGTTTTAAATCTCTCTCCGCTTGAAACTCTTATTTCATCAACTGCCTTTGCTCGGGCTATAGTTTCTTGTCTAATTCTTTCAGCGGATTTTGTTTGCTCAATAAGTGATTCTGCCGTGAGTATGTTTATTTTTCTTGAG
>CAZOCW010000163.1:0-2533 GCA_964578405.1 uncultured archaeon
CCGAAGCCTCTCAAAGTTCTCCGAACATTTTAGAGAAACTTTAATAGCAGAATACGGAATGATATGAAACAAGACGGGGTTTGCCGAATGATTACAGAACAAACGTAAAATTAATAGCTTTTGGAGAAAACCAAGTAAGTGAAGTTAACAAAGATTTTGGAGAATATAGCAATACTGGTACTAAAACACTTGACTCAAACGAAGGTTTTATTGCTGAGTTTCCACTCAGAGATGGTAATTCAATGGTTACTGTTTCTATGAAAGCATGGGAAGTAGACGGTGGTTTTAACTTTGGAGATGATACAATTGGAGAATTTACGAAATCCTTTGATATAGAAACACTTTGGGATGCAACCTTCCCTGATTTACAAGGCAACAATTTGCTAACATGGTACAGCGGTGAAGATGGTAAGTTTCGTGCTGACCTTCGAATAGAAATAGATGGTTTTGTGATGGATCCTTTTGATATTGCCAATTTCAGAAAAAATTTATTTTGGAATTTCTTGGTACCATCAAAATCTGGTTCTGGTTTAACAGGTAATCCTTCCATAGAAACATTAACTTTCAAAAACTATGCAGATACCTTTTCAGATGTTGAAGCCGATGATACACCAATATTCCATCCATTTAATCACATTTATTTCCAAGCTGTATATGAACATTCAGCTGCAAATGGCACTTGTTTCGGTTCCTGTTTGGAAGCCATTTATGCACTTAAAAACAGATCGGCCTCAAGACAACCCATTGCTCAATACTCTTTTGATGATCAACGTAAAAATGATATTATTGTTAAATTTGGGTATCAATTAGGAGCAAGTCAAATAAACTATATACTTAGAAATGCAAAATCTGGCGACTTGTGGAATCCCATGTTTCAGTTTAATCAATCAAGAGAAATGTTTAATAGCGGAAATTATAGTATTTTATGCCTATCAAAAGACGCACTTAGTTTTTCTGATGCTCATGCAGTTATACCTTATCATTGGGACGATAGCAATCCAGATGAATGGCTCATTTATATAGCAAATCCAAACAACCCACCGAGTATAGGTGAAAATGAAGCAAGAAATGATTTTAGAGATGCCGTCATTAGAATAAATACAAGAAATAATACATTTACTTATCAGCATTCTGTTTCTTCAACTTGGACTGGAGGAGAAGGTTTTATGAATGATGGAAGAATGTTTGCCTTTCCATATAATGAATTATCTACTGAACCAAGAACACCATTTTGGGAAGTATTACTTACCATATTAACAGGAGGAGTATATATTTTATTCGCGGGAAATTCAGATGTTAAACAAATTTCAGATGGAAGATTAAAATCATTTTACGATGAATCTGGTAATGAAAATACCGACAAAATGACACGATTAAATAATTTAATGCCTATAAAAACTTGGGGAACGCCAAATGACGAAAATAAGGTTTTTAAAACAAAACTTGGTTCAAGAGTTTTTCCTCATCAACGATTTAAAGATGTTTTAAAGAGTATTAATAGTTCTAATACAAAAGCATTTTTTTATAAAACTTCTGTGCCTAAAAATAAAATGTATATAGATTCTTCTTTTAATAATAATGAATCGGCTACTTTTAATAATAATCACCTTTTAGGTCATATTTCTACAGCAGTTAATTCCAAATCATTTGCAAAAACCATTAATAAAAATAATTTTACAAAACAGTTAGATCAAAATAAAACAAATGTTTTTGAAGTGACCAAAGCTTTAAAAAACTCATTTATTCAATTTAATAACTTGGAATTTTCTATACAAGGCAATAAAACAGGTGAATATTCTTTTGGTTTAGTTTCTGGCAAAGCAAAAATCTTGATAAGTTCATCAACCTCTTCAGATATAAAAGATACTATTAGTATTGATAATCTTAATCAAGCAGGGCAAGCTATTACATTTAAAGCCTCAGATGCGATGGTGGAAAGTAGAAAATTAAAAATAACCGTAACAAGTTTTGATAATCAAAGAATGTATGAGTTAAGTAATTTAAATATCCTTACAGGTCAAAGCATCACTTTACAACACAATAATGCAGTGAAAGAATTAATTATTCATAATACCCAACAAAGTATAAGTTTTGATTTGAAATTATTTTTAAATAATTCGGAACATCCTGTTATTGAGAAAACTAATGTTTTAATGAATCCTGATGAAATTTTTCAATTATCACCTGAAATAAATGAAGAACAATTTCAAAATTCCATTAAAATAGATGTTTTTGACAAATTAGGTGGTAACTTATTGCAATCTAAGGTTATTTAATTGGTGTTATTTAGATTTTAATATCAGAAAATGAAAAATATGAAATACAAATTATTACATACAGACAATCTTTTGACGACTTGAAAGAGTTACCTATCAAAATAACAGAGAGTAAGGTAAAATTAAATTTCAGAAAAGGTGAAAAATATAAATGAATTGACACTAAAATACAGAACACCAGCTTGTAACACCAGCTTGTAATACGGGTTTGGCAAAAGTGGCGGTTCAGTGCTCCGCAGACACATTTGTGGTTAATC
>CAZOCW010000164.1:0-2506 GCA_964578405.1 uncultured archaeon
CCCCCAGCATATTTTCCATTCCTGGCCCTTTCTATTGTTACTTTTGTTTTAGGATCAAAAAACTTTTTTCCTTTTGGAAGCGTGGAGAGTTTTGAATAATTTTTTCGAATAACCCAATACACTGGACGAAGTAATTTCCCATATTTTTTTGTAAAAGAAGGATTGTGAGCTAAATAAAATCTTCGAGTGGGCAAAGAAACTAAAGCTCTAATTGACAAAGGTTTTTTTATTTTAGAAACTTTAGAAGTTGCTTTTTTTATAACTTTAGGAATTGGCATAAAAATTATTTTTTCTCAGCAAATTTTGCAGCTTCTTCTTTAGTGTACTTTGAATTATAAGCATCAGTATCTTCAAGCATATCTTTTGTTGCCCAATCATTAATCCAATCATCCACACTATAGGATTTTATGTTTCCATTTTCATCATTTCCAACAAATCTTTTTAATCCTGAATTAATTAATTTCTTTTTACATAAAAAACAAGGATAAGCTGTTACAAATTTATCTGATCCATCAGGTTGTCTTTTTATAAAATACAAATATAATGTTCCTCCAAGAACGGAAGCCCCGGATCTTGCTGCACTCAAAAGAGCGTTTTCTTCAGCGTGAACTGAGCGACAAATTTCATATCTTTGACCAGAAGGAATCCCAAGTTTTCTTCTTAAACAATTTCCTCTTTCAAAACAATCCATTGTTCCTCTTGGAGCTCCAATATACCCTGTTGCAACAACTTGATCATCTTTAATTATTACAGCTCCACCCTTAACACTCATACAAGTACTTCTTTGAGCGGTTTCTTTTGCAATATTCCAATAATATTCATCCTTTGTAGGCCTATATTTTTCAACCATAAAAATCACTAAACTAATATCAATACTTAACCATAATTCTTTTCTTAAACCTTCTAGCTTTCAATTTCTGGCAAAATTTTTTCTAACTGAGAAACTAAATCTTCTACTGTTAAAAGATTTGTCAAAGTATAATCTGCCATTGCAATTGGGCCACCCTTTGCACTATTTTCTATTTCGGCATAATCTCTTGCTTTTGCACTCTCTGGAGTTGCTGGCCTATGCCTCAAATTTGTATCTGTTGCGTGAAGAGTTCTGTTCACTAATCTTTCATATCTTAACTTTGGAGGAGCATAAACTGCAATAATTGTTAAATTGGAACCATATTTTTCTTTTAAAATTTTATATTCATCCCAACTGTATAATCCGTCCCCAACAACATTTCCTTTTTTTAATAATTCATCAAACTTTGGAATGTTTAATAATGCAAAAGCACCCATCCCGTGAGTTTTTCTTAATTCTTCTCTAATTGGACGTTCATTTGCTTCAATTGGTTCAAGGCCACGTTCTTTTACAATATCTAAAGTAAGTTGACCAAATCTCAAAAATCCATAACCTCTGGCAACTAAATAATCAGCAATAACACTTTTACCTGCACCAGTCATTCCAACAATACAAATTAATTTATTCATAATAAAACACTTGCAACAAATTATTTTAAAGGTTACTAACTATCAAAAAAATTATTCTCCCCTAATAACTACATCTACTTTTTCCCTAATTTCTTCCACAGCTTTACGAATTTCTTCATTCTTCATTGGTTTTAATTTTCTTGAATTATTATCCAATGCTTGTTTTGGTTGGAAGTGTTGTAAAAACCATTTTTCTTTTGGAATATAATGTGAAATTTCAATCAAATCTTTACTATCAAGTTTTGGATATAAGGTTGTTCTAAATTCGTGAGCTACTCCACTTGCTCTAATCAAATCTACGGACTCAAGAATTCTTTCAAAAGGAATTTTTGATTGAGTAATTTCAAAATATTTTGCAGGAGGGGCTTTAATATCCATTGCAATATAATCTAAAAGTTTTTCAGAAATAAGAGTTTTTACAATTGCTGGATTTGTTCCATTTGTATCTAATTTTACTGCAAAACCAAGAGCTTTAATTTTTTTTACAAAATTGTGCAACCCTGGAGACATTGTTGGTTCCCCACCGGTAATTACTACTCCATCAAGCATTTTCCTTTTGTTTTCAAGAAAAGCAAAGAAATCTTTTTCCTCAACTAATTCACGCTTACTCTTTTTGAAATATTTGTACGCGGTTAACTCTTTATTATAACAAAATTTACACTTAAAGTTACAATTCACTAAAAAAACAATACAAGCTACTTTGCCTGGAAAATCAGTTAAAGTTGTTTTTTGCAGTGCACCAATAAACATACAATCACAGCAAAACCATTTACTAAAAACAAACAAATACTAAACTAATAAAAATATTAAATAAAAAATAAACTTTGTGGTTGCCGCAGTGGGAAACCCCACCGCACACAATAAATTTATACAATAACTATTGGCAACCACATTCTCCTTTAGGTTCTTCTTTAGAATCAAACATGTTTCTATCAGAGAACTCTGCTTGCTTAGAGTCATTCCAATTACTTACTGGTCTAATATAACCAACAACTCTGGAATAAACTTCGCATTTTGTCTTAACCAT
>CAZOCW010000165.1:0-2500 GCA_964578405.1 uncultured archaeon
TACTTCAAACATTATTTTTGTTGATGAAAAAGAAATTAAATCTGATAAAGAGTTTCTGAGTCGAGTGAAAAAGAAAGGGAATTTATTCTTTATTGATTTTGGATTAGGTTTTTATTCAAAAAAGATTGAAGATAGAGCAACGGACTTAGTAGTTTTTAAAAAAACCTTTAACGCAACTCATTCCTCACTAAAAAACGGGTGGGATCTTGTAATGAAAGGGTATAATCCTGATGCTGAGTTTAGAACTCGGATGGACTCTATAGAGAAGCGAGCAAGATATCACTAGAAGGGGCTTTTGCCTTGGCAATGGCAATTTTTCAAAAGGCCAAAGCAAGCTTTATAAAGCTTCTTTTTTCTAAAGTAAGTATTGAGTTGCGAAACGATGTTTTGCAAAGAACAGTTTTTATTGTTCTTTCCAATACCAGTAAAGGATTGGAAGGTTAAATTTTGAAGTAGATTGGAAAGTAATGTTTGAAGTGGATATTTATGGCAGCTAAAAAGAAAGCAAAAGAAACAAAACAAGCAAAGCAAGAACTTTCAAGAGAAGAACTTGAAGAACAAGTAGTTTCACTTGCAAACGCAGGTCACTCTCCTAGTTCAATTGGACTTTTACTTAGAGACGAACACGGAATAAAGAACTTTAAAGAAACAACTGGAAAAGGAATCCAAGAAGTATTAAAAGAAAACAAATTAGTTGGAGAAATGCCAGAAGACTTATTGAATTTAATTAGAAGAAGTGTTGTTTTATTCAATCACATGAACAAAAACAAACACGATTACTCAGCAAAAAGAGGATATGAATTAACAGTTTCAAAAATTAGAAGATTAACTAAATATTATGCTAAGAAACAAAGAATACCAACTGGTTGGGCATATACACCAGAACAAGCAGCATTACTAGTGAAGTAGTGGAATAAGTGAAATTAATGAAAGTTAAAACCAAGCTTTTGGAAAATGGAAAAGTAATTTTCCAAGGCGAGGGAATTGAAAGTTTAAAAGAATTAGATGAAATATTGAAAAAATAGGGTGAACTCCCTGTGGAGAGCGAGTAAAATGGCAGAACAAACAGCACAACAAAGTAAGGCACAGAAAGCTTCTGCAGCAAGAAAGACTGTTGATAAATGGAAAAAGAAAAAATGGTTCAACGTTGTTTCTTCTAAAATTTTTGATCGAAGACCTCTTGGAGACACTCCTGGAGAAAAACCAAAGAACGTAATGGGTAGAATAATGAGAACTACTCTTGATACTGTTACTGGTCAAAGAGCAAAAAGAGATTACTCTATTTCATTCAAAGTAAATGATGTTCAAGGACAAACAGCTTCAACAGTTGTTTCAACATTTGAAATTAATAAAGGAACTTTAGGAAGAACTATTAGAAGAAGAAATTCTAAAGTTGCTCTTGTAAAAAGAATTCCTGTTGTTGGCGGAGAAGCAATGACTAGTGTTGTTGTAGTAACTGACAGAAAAGCAACAAATGCACAAAAAACTGGTATTAGAAAACTTATTGAAGAACAAGTTGCTACTTTAAACGGCAAAGACTTTGAATTAGTTGTACAAGAATTATTACTTGGAAACTTTTCAAACGAATTATTCAAAAAAGCTTTGAAGGTTTGCCCTGTAAAGAAAGTAATTGTTTCAAAATCAACTTTTATTGAAACTAAGTAAAAGGAAAAGGGGAGTTATGGCTCTAAACGATCCAATTCTGCTCGGCCTAATACTTATTTTCTTAGCTTTTTTTTCAATCCTCTCTTACAAAAAGAAACTACTTGACCTTGAGGGAATATTGATTGGAAATGCTGTTGGACTTGCAGCAATAACTTATGGGCCACATCCTCTTGTTGACCTATTAATGGTTGTAATATTTTTTATACTTGGGGAAATAGCAAGTAATTATCCTAGAAAGAAACATGAACAAAGAAACATTTGGAATGTGATTGGAAATTCACTTCCTGCATTAATAATGCTAATTTTGATAGTGCCTTTGCCCGAAAAAGCTCTTCTATTTGAGTTAGGTTTCTTTGGGGCAATCTCTGCAGCACTTGCGGACACGCTCTCTTCTGAAATAGGTTATTACTCTAAACAAACCCCTGTAATGATTACTACTCTTAAAAAAGTTCCAAGAGGGACTGATGGGGGAGTAACTTTGTTAGGGGAACTTGCAGCGCTCTTTGGGGGAATAGTAATTGCAGTAACTTATTTTTACTTTTTTCAAAATCCTTTTGCAGCAATATTGATTTTACTTGCTGGGCCAGTTGGATCAAATGTGGATTCAATATTTGGTGCGCTATTTGAAACAAAAAAGCTACTTGATAATACTCAAGTGAATATGATTGGTTCAATGGCTGGTGCAATATTTTGTATACTGTTAGGGTTATTAATCTAGAAAGATATTATTTGATGAGTGTACTATTGGCGGAATTATAATGGAAATAATTGATTTAGCTATTTTATTTTTGCTTTATGTTATTCCACTATATGTTGCAAATGCAACTCCAATAAT
>CAZOCW010000166.1:0-1459 GCA_964578405.1 uncultured archaeon
AACCTGTGTAAGTGGGGCTTGTGTAACTAATCAATGTACAAGTGGGCCTTGTTGTAGTAATGGATTGTTTAAGTCCAATACAAATGTTTGTGAACAAAAAGTTGAAGGGCAACTGGCTTGTGATTCTGTTCAAAATAAAATAATTGTATAATTTGGGGACAAATATTGTTCAGGGGCAAGTGCTTCTTGTGATGGAAACATAAAGTGGAATGGGTGGGTTGAGAAGAAAGCTTGTTTAACGGGTGAAACTTGTAAGAACGCAAAATGTTTCAATGTTACTTCTTGTGGGGTTCCAACAAGTGGAGTAACTTATGCTGCTTGGGCAAATTATTGGTTTAATGATAATGAATTATTAGATCCAAACATTAGCGGTCAAACAGCAAATCCTAGTGGGGATGGACTTTCTAATGCAGCAAAATATGCATTGTGTATGGGGGATCCAAAGGTTTCTGCAACTAAAGGTTGGCCTATTGCAGCAATACAAAATGGTTATTTTTACATTGTTTATCAAAGAGTAAAAAACTCTGTTGATGCAAATTATACAGTTGAACTTTCAAGAAATTTATTCACATGGAATTCTGGTCCTGGTTATACTGAGCAAACAAGTGTAATTGACAATAATGGATTTGAAAAAGTTTGGGTGAGAGATGCTACCCCTCTGGCAAATTCATCAATGGGATTTTTAAGATTAAATGTTAGCCTTGCAACAGGTGGAAGAGATGGAAGAACTCCAATGGCTGTTAAATTATATGGTTCGTCAGGTCCAATTTGTTCAACAAGTTTAGATTGTGGAAATGATACTTGGGTTGATGGGACTAAAGTATGCACAAATGGGAATGTTTACCAAAATTACAAGTCATTTACGTGTAATAATCCTGGCTCAACAAGTGCAATTTGTTCAAATAGTACTTCTGTAAAATTAAATCAAGATTGTGGAGTAACTTCATATTCAAATTGGTCAACAAAGTTTTGTGACGGTAATTCAATAAAACAAACTAGGGTAGTTCACACTCCTGGTTGTGATTTAGGGGCATGTACTTTAGTTGATACTAATGAAACTCAAACAGTTCAAACTTGTGCATTTGGTTGCCAGAATGCAACTTGTCTTTCAGAAAA
Organism: uncultured archaeon; assembly: GCA_964578405.1. Taxonomy (GTDB): domain Archaea; phylum Iainarchaeota; class Iainarchaeia; order Iainarchaeales; family JAAZKV01; genus JAAZKV01. Next base: position 1,117 of record CAZOCW010000166.1, read on the forward strand.
TTATGTTTTCAGTATAACTCCTTCAACAAATATTTCAATTACTGCAGGAAATGCAATTACAATAAATGGGACTTTTAAAGATAATTTGGGAGTTGCTCCTTTGCCAACTCTAAAACAAGATTATAATTCTATTAATGTGAATTCAAATTTGTTTTCTATTAATAAAATATATTTTGATGAAAATGGTTTGTTTGAAGTATATTCCGCAATTCCGACTGTTGGATCTTATTACATTGATCTAAATTATCCTTTAGATAATTACACTCCAAATATAAGAATTAATTTAACAGTTAACCCTCAAACAAATTCATATTCTGGCGGAAGCGGATCAAGTGGGAGTGGA
>CAZOCW010000166.1:1469-2494 GCA_964578405.1 uncultured archaeon
ATGGGGGATAATGCCGATAGTAGTAACTCCGATGCCGGTTGATTCAAACAAAACCGTTTCGGTTGATTCTAATAATTTAGTCGCGGAGGATTCGAACAAAATAGTTTCCCCACAATTGCCTGTGCAAAAGGATACTAACAAAACAGTTCAACCAATAGTTGCACCAATTAATAGCACTCCTACAGCAAATTCTACTTTTGTTGGAATAAAAGAAATTGTTATTGTGCCAACAACTGCAAATGTGGAAGTTGCCTCAAGTCCAACTGCATTATTTAGTTTGGATTCAGAATCTTCAACAGGATTAGCAGCAATATTGATTTTAGTAATTCTGATTGTGGCTACTTCGTGGTATATTATTCAAAAAAGAAAATAATTAGTGTGCTAAAGTAATACAATCTAGTTTGTCGAAAACCATTTCGTCAAAAAATCTCATTTTTGGATAGCTTAATAATCTGTTAAACTCAAAGATAAGTATGCCTGGCGATGTTGAGAAAGTTAATTACGTAGATAACTTACGGTACTATTTTACAATAGCTAAACCTTATTGGTTTTATTTTGTAATTGTTCTTGCGTGTATTTTTGCTCAAACATTCATGGAAGTTGGACAGAACTATTTGTTCAAAATTCTAGTTGACTCTGGGGGAGAATTCTTCGCAGGATCAATGCTAAAAGAAGCATTTGTTTCCCTAATCCTATTTCTCGCTGGGTTATATTTTGTTTCAATTATTATTCAAGGTCTTGCAAAATACTTTCGAATGCTTTGGCTGAATACTTTTGAAGTAAAAATGATGTTTGATGTAAAAAAAGATATTTATACTCACTTAATTAGTTTGTCGCATAGTTTTCACTCTACTCATAGAACAGGAAGTTTAATTTCAAAGTTAAATAGAAGTGGAAAGAGTATTGAAAGTTTAACTGATTTTATTACCTTTCAAGGTTCTCCATTGATAATTAAGGTACTCGTTAGTTTTGTTGCAATTGCTTTCTTTGATTTAACTTCCGCACTAGTTGTGCTTGTAGCTTGT
>CAZOCW010000167.1:0-2479 GCA_964578405.1 uncultured archaeon
CAATTAATCCTAAAAATAACAATATTGCTGCATCCACCTTAAAATCACCTTAAAGTATTACGGTTAAATTATTTAAAAGGCTATTGGAAAGGAAAAAAGCTAAATAAAGTGAGGCAACCAAATGGTTTAAAGTTATTCGTAAATATCCTTTTTGTATGGGCCTAGGAGATACACTAAGAAAAGCAATGGACAAAATCCAAGGTGCTGGCGCTATTGACAAAGAAGTTGTTAAAGAGGCAATAAAAGAGATTCAAAGAGCTTTAATTGCTGCAAACGTGGATACATCCACCGTATTCTCTGTTTCTAAAAAAATTGAAGAAAGAGCATTTGAAGAAATTAAAGGAACAATGTCAAGAAGAGAACATGTAACTAAAATTACTTATGATTCATTAGTAGAACTACTCGGAACTAAAAAAACTCCAGAAAATCCAACAAAAATACTTCTTTGTGGATTATTTGGTGCAGGAAAAACAACTGCTGCAGGAAAATTAGCACACTATTACAAAAAAAGAGCAAAAAAAGTGGGAGTAATTTGTGCGGATACTTTTAGACCTGCTGCTTATGAACAATTAGAAACTAATGCACAAGTTGCTGGAGCAGAATTCTTTGGAATTAAAGGAGAAACTAATGCTGCAAAAGTAGTAAAACAAGGACTAAAGATAATGATCGAAAAAGGATGCGACTTAATTATTTGTGACTCCGCAGGAAGAAGTGCACTTGATGATGAACTTGTAAACGAAATACAAGAAATTGAAAAAATCTTTAATGCAGAAGAAAAGTGGCTCGTAATTGGAGCAGATATTGGAAACTTAGCTAAAAAACAAGCACAGGCATTTCACAATGCGGTTGGAATTAATGGAGTAATTATTACAAGAATGGATGGATCTTCAAAAGGAGGAGGAGCACTTGTTGCGTGCAACGAAACAGGCGCAAGTGTTTACTTTATTTCAACTGGAGAAAAAGTAAATGACTTTGAAGCATTTGATGCAAATAGATATTTATCAAGAATAATGGGATATGGAGATCTTGAAGGACTCCTTGAAAAAGCTAAAGAAGCAGACATGGAAAACTTGGATCCTGAAGCAATAATGAATGGAAATTTTAATCTTAGAATGTTTTATGAACAATTAAAAGCAACAAAAAAAATGGGACCATTAAACAAAGTTGCTGAAATGCTTGGACTAAGTGTAAAATTACCAAAAGAAATGCTTGAACAAGGACAAGACAAAATGGAGAATTTCAAAATAATAATTGACTCCATGACAGAACAAGAAAGATTAGATCCTGAAGTAATCAATAGAGGAAGAGTAGAAAGAGTTGCACGAGGAGCGGGAGTAAAAGTTGAAGAGGTACGAGAACTATTAAAGCAATTCAAACAAATGAAAAAAATGTTTAAAAAATTCAAAGGAATGCAAAGCGAAAAAGCAATGAAAAACTTTGGAGAAAAAGGACTTGGAGACATGCTTCGACAAATGCAGGGAAGAAAAATGGGCAAAAAATTAAGGTTGAAATAAACTTTTATACTACAGAGAAGGAAAGTATTTATGTTAACAGAAAAAGAAACACAAGAAGTTGTTTACCACGAAGTTTTAGAGGAACTAATTGGGAAGATCTCCCCCTATCTTCATGCACAAGGAATTGCCCCAATGGAAGCAAGAAGAATTGCTCAAGCACAAGCAACTCCCACAGCAAAAAGAATAAGTAATACTTTTTTTGCTGCAAAAAAGACAAGCACTTACCCGCAAGGATTTACTCCCGAAATATTATATCGAACAATACAACACACTAATGCATCAAACATAAAAGAGTTAGAAAAAATATTACGAGTAAATATGAAAGTTGCAAAAAATTGGTTAGGGTGGCAAAGAAAAACTTTAAATTTTACAATACAAAGTTGCTTTGTACCATACACCGAAAGCGCGCTGGGATTTGAAGTGTTATATAAAGGAATTAGAGTAGCGACTATCGGTGGATTTATAGATAAAAGAAACGGAGAACTTACTGCAGTAATAAATAATTTACAAGGAGTAAGCCCGAAAACAATTTTTGATGAGGCAAAAAGAAATCCTTCTTTACGCAACAGAATCAAATCACCAACTGATGCAAGTTTACTAATGAAACTACTTGACAAAGAAATCGGACCACACTTTAGATTAAACCTTACAAGAATGGTCACCCAAGGAATAAAAGAAAAATTGAAAATACGAATGGAAATGGACCCCCCTGTTATGAAAGGAACAAAAACTCTAGAGGAATATGCTCAAAGACTAAAAAGATATAAACAAACTGCAGTGGAAGCTGGATTTAGGGCCACTAAACCTCCTGGAAAAAGCTTAGGATACATTCCTAAGAGAAAACTAAGACACGGCAGGAAATAAAATACTATTCATGCCCTACTAGTCTATGAATAAACTTTATTTTGTAATACTAATTACTCTTTGTATTAGCACATTTTCTTTCGCACAAGAATACTACGCAG
>CAZOCW010000168.1:0-2467 GCA_964578405.1 uncultured archaeon
ATTTTTTTATTAAAATCTTTATCCATTAAACTCCAATCCAAAATTGGCAAAAGAGGCATTTCTTTTGAAATGTGCTTTAGTTGAAGAGCTTGAGTAAGGTTACTTGGAAAGAAACCCATTGTAGGAGTTTTGCTTGCAAATCCTTCGTAGAGGGAATGAATTCCAGGATTAGTTAAGAATAATTTTGATTCCCCCAAAATTTTAATAAAATTATCATGATTAACATTCAAAAACTAAATATTATTAGCAGTATTAATCTCTTTCATTTTTCGCATTGCATAATAATTCCCTGAAACTATTACCTTGTCAAATCTTTCTTGCAATCGAAGATTATGGAAAAATATTTTGCATATCAAATCAACAAACAACATTGCATCTTTTAGAGAGGTAAACCTAGAGGTCAATCCGCCAAAATTAATAAATAATTGATCCTTAACAACAGGAGTTACTCTACTAGATATTATTGGAGGAATTAATCTTAGGTGTTTAAATTTCTTTTTTTGTTTTTTTACAATCTCACTCGTGTTAAAGTAATTACACGCCAAATACAAATCTGCTTTGTACTGATTTTTCGAAAAAAAGTTCTTTTCATTTCCCCAATACCAAAACAAACTATCCAAATATATGACTGGAGTTTTAATTCCGGCACTTTTGATTAAATCAAGATTAGTATTATTTGTTGCAGTAACATAAGCATCCGCGCTTGCCACAATCTTTTTCAATTTTGAATTATCTTTGGGATATTTCATTAAAACTACATTTAATTTTGGCTCATGTTTGAAAACTGAATACACTTTTTTTGTAGCAAGAACAATTACTTTTACATGTTTTTGTTTAACTAAAACCTTACATACTCCAAAAATATCTGCGCTTGGCCCAAAGCAAAATGGTTCAGGATCACAAACAACTGTTTTAATTTTATTCATAAATATTTTTCCTTTTTTAATTGAGAAAGAACACTTTCAAAAACATCATCCACATTTTCATTTGCATTTATTATTTTCCCACATTTAACAAAGTGTGCTAAATACCATAATCCTTCAATGTGTTTTGCCTTTAAGGGAGTATAATATTTTCCTTTATTTCTTGAAGAAGCCCTTTTTATTGAAATTTCCATTGGCAACTCTAAATAAAGAACCAATATTTTTGCATGTGGATGATTATTTCTCACAGCCAATAATTGTTCCTCATAATCAAATAGTTCATCCAAAATAACATATTTGTGTTTTTTTAAAGCGGAATTAATTCTATTTTTTAGTTTGGATATTAGAAGAACTTTGTCATGCACTGAAAAACCCAAATGATTTTTTCTTCTTTCAAATCCAAAATGAAATGCCTTAGCTTTCCCTTTGTGTTCATCAACAAGCAACTGTGAAATAGTAGTTTTCCCCGAGCCTGAAGGCCCCCTAAAAATAAGTATATTCCCAAACACGGGTTTAATTGCAGGAGGTATTTTTGCGGTTTTAGGATGATAATATTTTTCCATGCTAAAATCAGGAATTGTGGGATATTTTAGCTTAGAAGACTTGCCCTTATTCACAACAGATTAATGTAATTTATTAATTTAAATTTAATGTTTGGGAAATAAAAAAAGCTTTAGCCAAAGTAACAAGTTAGTAATCCTTTCGGTACTCATTCCAACTCATACTTCGTTTAGTTAATGCATATTTTAATCCACTTAAAGCGTGTCTGTGTAAAGGTATTTCTTTTTGTCTTCTTGCAGAAGTTTTTACTGCCATTTTGTTAGCAAATGCAATTCGTCCAATTGAACCTAACCTAAGAGACAAATCCATGTCCTCACAAACCATGTTAATATCAGGAAATCCCCCAGCTTCATTAAATTCTTTCTTCCTTGCCCCAAAATTAAATCCCGGAAAAATAGGGTACCTTGCCAGTATACTTAGTTTGGATTGAACATTCCACCACTTGTAAAAAACATTAATTTTAAGTGAATCTTTTTCAATATTTTCAAGTGGGCCCGTACAAGCAATCCCACTATTTAATCCTTCAATTAATCCCTCCACCCAAGTTGGTTCAACAATAGTATCAGCATCAACAAAACCCAAGTATTTTCCACGAGCATATTTTGATCCAAAATTTCTACCAAAGCCAGCACTTTGTCTTTTGCAAACAACTACTTTATCAGCAAGCTTTTTCGCAAGTTTTACAGTTTTATCTTTACTAGATGAATCACTAACAATTATTTCATAATATTTCCGTGGAACAGTTTGATTATTTAATGCTTTAAGAGTTTGGACAATATGTTTTTCTTCATTTAAAGTTGGAACAATTATTGAAGCAATGATTCCTTTTTCTTTCCCAAGTGCTAATTCTTCAACTACCCCAATTTTACCATTTTTCTTGTCAGATTTTGCAAGCACTTCCTCATAATCCCCAATAAGTGCAAGAGCATGTTTTTTAAGTTTAAATTTTAAAATGGAATTCTTCATTTTATTCTTTAAATGAA
>CAZOCW010000169.1:0-2455 GCA_964578405.1 uncultured archaeon
AATCTTGAAGAAGTTGCGATTTGGAATCGTGCTCTTGATGCTAATTCAATTAAAGAAATTTTTAACAAAGGTGCTGCGAGAATTGGTGCAAAATATCGTGGTTGTGCGGATTCGACTTGTTCTGCTAATCCTTCTTGGTCAAGTTTGACTTACCCTGATTCAAATAGTAGAATTAGTTTGGATCAAATTGATGGTAATAGATACTTCCAATACGCTTTGTATCCAACTTTGTACACATTCCCTGATGGAAATATTTTTCCAACTGCGTTTGCTTCGATCAGAGATGTAAATGTACTGTACACAAATTAATTGCTAGTAAATTTTTTTAAGTGTGTTTAAAACAAACTTTTAATAACCTTGGATGAGTAATTTACTAGATGGGTCAAGGAAAATTTCTCTTTCAAATTATTTTACTAGTTCTTTCTTTGGTTCTTTTATTGGGGTGTACAGAAGAAGATTTTTCAAATACTACTGATTCAAACTCAACTCCCCTAGTTGCACCAGTAAATCCTTATTCAAATGTTGCTCCGAGTGCGGATTCATTAACTCAAAGTCAAACTTTAGTAACAAGTGCAAGTACTGCACTTACAAGTGGGGATAAAGAGGGGTTTGTAAAATTACTTTCTTCAGATTTACAAAAAGCAATTGGATCAGCAGAAATGGATTCAACTGAAGCAAAAAAACTAGCAACCGCAATCGCAAGTGCAACTGTTCTAAAGCGAACAGAAAACATGATTGTTTACGAAACAACTATTGATGGAGAAAAAATTACATTTTATACTGTTAAGGAGGGGGGAGTATGGGTAATAGAAGGACTCTAAACTTTATTCCTTTAATTGCAGTACTGCTTTTCGCACTTGCAATAATTCCATTCTCTTTTGCTTATGATAACTTAACAGTTCATCCAGCGTTAAACACTTACGCAGTGGAAAATTTTATTGCAAATATAATGCCTGCTGATTTGTACTTGAAGAACTCAGAACTAACTGGGTCAGCTAAAGGAATTGCTTGGGATCAAACTGATGGGAGAGATACTTCTTGGTCTGGGTCTTATTCACAATCAAAAGCAATTGAGAAAGAAAAAGCAACAAAGCAATGGATGATTGATGGGGGATTCTCTGCGGATGAACCTGAAACAGCAATGGGATTAAGACACTTTTTTGATCCATTGAGGGAACCAAGTTATTTAACGGATCTTGGTGCTGTTGGAAGTTTGGCAGTAACAAACCCGCAAATGGATGCAGTTACTTGGGCGTTTGATTCAAGTGAAAATCAATATAGTTTTGAAGAAGCAAAAACTAATTTCAAAAATGCTTTACTTGAAAAACAAAACAAAAATGAATTTTACGGAAAAGCTTGGAGAGGGGTTGGAGAGACAATGCACTTAATTGAAGATATGACTGTTCCTGCTCACGTAAGAAATGATGGACATCCTCCATGGAATAAAGAAATGTATGAGGGAATAGTTGATGCTGCGGATGTGGAAACATACAAAGGGGAAGTTTATCCAAATTTAGGGTTTAGTGTAGCAAAAGTGGATGCTTCAAAATCTGTAAAACAATTGATGAAAGAGGTTGCAACTTTTACAAGTAATAATTATTTTTCAAAAGATACAATCCCACAAGTTGGAGAAACAACAAATGCTAATGGTTATGACTTGTATTCAGAACCTACTTTAGGGGTGGCAAATTCTAACGGGTATTATTATCGCTCAGTTGAATCATATCGCAATTACTTGGACGATGATCCTTCACTTGCAACTAGTATGAGAATTGCAAAAAAATCAAGAGTTGGAATTGTATTCAAAAAAGATATTGCGGTAATTGATTGGTCTGTGATTGAACAACAAAAATCTGTTCAAATTCCTTTAGCAATACGTTCTGCAGAAAGTGTACTTGATGCATTCTTGCCAAGATTTGTGGTAAGTGTGGATAATGTTAGTGCTTACCCATCTGATCCAACTAAAAAAATGGTGGAAGCACACATTGAGCAAATTCCAACAAAAGAATGGCCAAACCCTCTTGAGATACAAAATGGCGCGCACATAAAAGTTGGGGGAATGGATTATGAAATAAAAGTAAATGAAAATTTATATTCAACAACTTCATTGAACAGAATAAAGTTCCCTGTGCCTGCAACGGATGCTGATGCAATAAGCGTGTACTATGATTTTGGAGGATACAAAATAAAGGGAGAGTATACAAAAAAAGTAATTGATAAATCAAAACTACTTATTACTGAGGAAGATGTGCCTGAAGGATATTATTTGAGTAAATACGCACTTGGTTCTGAAATAGAGGATCACGTAAGACAATGGGGATACTTGCACAAGGACACAGTTATTGAAGGAGAAAAGAATGGGAATCCTTTCTACTCCAAAGATGGGTACACTCATGTAATCAATAATTTTGTTTCATTTGATTGGTGGGTACAGGACCGTTACTATAACGATGGA
>CAZOCW010000170.1:0-540 GCA_964578405.1 uncultured archaeon
AATTTTTTGCCAGGCACCTTGCCAGCATTAATTAATTTGGATTAAGAAAAAAACAAACTATCTACACAAGTTTTTTAACTAATTAGAATACGTATTTGGACTGATTGTATTTATACCCTGACCGGGATTCGAACCCGGGTTACAAGCTTGAAAGGCTCATGTGCTTGACCGCTGCACTATCAGGGCAATAATTTATTTTTATTTTATTTACTTATTTAGTTTTTCATTATTTTGATTATTGTTTATTGCCTTATTTACCAAGTTTTTAGCTTTGCTTAAAACCAGGCTTTTTTTGTCTTGACGCAATTAAACATTGTTTAATTGACGCACTGCAAACCAATATGTTCGCTGTGTAGAAAACTTGCGACAGAAATCATTTATAAAGCTTTCATTTACTCTTTTTGTTATAGAGAAATGGTGAGTAATAAATGGTTGACTTTAAAGAATCAATGGCAAGACGATTCAACAACGTATTCGTGTGTCAAAGATGTAACGCTACTAATAGATCTTCTTCAGGAAAGCCAGCACAATGTAGAAAGT
>CAZOCW010000170.1:550-2444 GCA_964578405.1 uncultured archaeon
AAAAGAGAAAAGCTGCAGCTTAAAAGCAGGTAGCTTTTTTCAAATATTTTTTTATAAACTTTTTCTTGAATTCTTTACCCATATTGCTTTTTATACTTGTTAAGTCTAATTCTAACTATGAGCATTAAACCAGTTTGTGATAAGTGCAAAAAAGAACTCCAAGTATTTGGAGGACTATTATTTAGCCCACCTAACGAAAAAGGAATGGTTAGAAAGTGGCACATTTGTAAACCATGTTATGATATAATGGAAAAAGAACTAAAGCAATGAATATAGTATTAAAATGATTTGATTTTTATGGCTGCAAAAAAGAAAATTAAAAAAATTGCAAAGAAAGTTTCTGCTGTTGAAACTAAATCAATTGAAACTAAAAAGCCACACAAAATCCATGTTATTAAAGAAAAAGCAAAAACTTTCATGGAATTAATTAGAGTTGGTAATTGTTTAATGGCAGCAATTGCAATTTTGATTGCATTTTATTTAGCAGGCGGATTTGATTATAGAATTGCAGCTTTAGCAGCAATTAGTGGATTTTTAATTTGCGGAGCAGGACAAGCAATAAATGATTACTTTGATGCTAGTATTGATGCTAAAACTTCAAAACACAGACCAATTCCAAGTGGAAGAATACAAGCAAAACGAGCATTACTATATTCAATTTCAATGTTCTTCTTAGGAATATTTGCTTCATTTTTTATTAATCCAACAACAGTAATAATAGCATTAATTTTTGCAGTACTATTAATTGCTTACCCATTATTCATGAATAAAGTAAAATATTTAGGAAATATTGTTGTTGCTGGCGGAACAGCAATCACTTTTATTTACGGAGCAGCTGCAACAGGAAATATTCCTTCACTAATAGTTTTCTTAGCAGCAACTGCTTTTCTTTCAAACATGGGAAGAGAGGTAACAAAAGATATTGAAGACATCAAAAAAGATTTAGGAACAAAGAAAACATAACCAATCATACTGGGAATAAATGCTTCAAGATTTTTCGTTTTAATGTACTACTTGCTTGCAGTAATTGGAGCATTTGCAGTATACTTACTTTTCACTTTGAGATATCCAATGCAATACTATTTAGTATTTACAATATTATCAAGTTTACTATTTGCTTATGCATTAGTATTACTTTACAAGAATAATCCAATTGAAAGTCAAAAGATTTCAAAAATCGCAATGCTTGCAAGCCTAATTGCATTCTTGCTAATTTAATTTCATTCTAACTAGGTGCAAAAAATGATAAAAGCGATTTTTCTTGATTTGCATGGCGTTGTTTCTAACGAATGGCACATACTCAGAAATTATTGGCACCCGGCTTATGAAAAATACCTGGATTACGAAACAATACGTGAAAGGTATTGGAAAGCAAAAGTAGGGGATTTGTCTTTTGAAGAAATGTTTCCGGAAGTTCCAAAAGAAAAACTTTTTGATTACAAAAACAAAATTAAACTTCACAAAGGGGCAAAGGTAGCACTTGAAGCACTTCATAAAAATTATCCACTTTACATTGCTTCGGATCAAGTTCCTGGTTTTTTTGAAAAAGAAATTGAAGTGCTAGGTATAGAGAAATATTTCAAAAAACTATTTGTAAGTTACAAATTAAGAGCATATAAACCTAATCAAGATTTTTTTGAAAAAATACTAAATCTACAAACAGCAAAAGGATTAGGGTTTGCAACAGTTTGGGTAAATAATTACAATGATAAAAAAGGAAATGAAATCAATTACAAACCAGATTATGAAATCAAGGATTTAAAAGATTTAATAAAAATTGTAGAAGACTTAAATAAGAAAAAATAAATTTGCATTAGAATTAAACCACTAATTGGAAAAACTATTTCATCCAAACCATTGGCTTAAACTTTTTTGTTTCTCTGTTTCTTCTTTC
>CAZOCW010000171.1:0-2439 GCA_964578405.1 uncultured archaeon
ATTAAGCTGCTACATCGATGTTTAATCTCTTCTTCAGCTCTCTGTATCTGTTTCTAATTGTTACTTCTGTAACACCAGCTACATTTGCAACTTCTTTTTGAGTTCTTCTTTCTCCTTTCAAAAGTCCAGCGATATAAACTGCTGCTGCTGCAACTCCTGTTGGTCCTCTTCCAGAAATTAATCCTTTCTTAATAGCTTCTTCTAAGATTCTTCTTCCTTCTTCTTGAACTTCTCCTGATAGGTTTAGTTCGCTTGCGAATCTTGGAATGTAGTGGACTGGGTTTGTTAGTGGAACACCTAAATTTAGTTCTCTAACTAAAAATCTGTATGTTCTCCCAATTTCTTTTTTAGTTAATCCGCTTGCTTCAGCCATTTCGTTTAAAGTTCTAGGAACATGGTATGTTCTACACACTGTGTATAGTACTGCTGCAACAACTGCTTCAATTAATCTTCCTCTGATTAATCCTTTCTTTACAGTTTTTCTGTATAGTAATGCTGCTGCTTCAACTAATGTGTCCGGGATGTTTAAGTAAGATGCAACTCTTCTCATTTCTGTTAAAGCGATTGATAAGTTTCTTTGCATTGAACTTGAAACACTTGCTCTTTTGTGCCATTTAATTAAACGGTACATTTGTGCTCTTCCTTTTGAAGATAATTTGTTTCCTCTTAAATCAGTTCCTCTTCTATCAATCATTGTAACTAAACCTTTGTTTAGTTTAACATATTTCATTGGGCTTCCGCCTCTTGATGAATCCTCGCTGTCCTCAAATGATCTCCATTCTTTGCCTGTGTCAATCATTTCGTCTTCTGAAACAATTAATCCGCAGTTCATGCACACAGCTTCTCCTTTGCCGTGGTCTACTCTAATTTTTTCGCTTCCGCATTCAGGACATTTTGTTACCAAGTTCATCACCCTCAAAATCGATATACTTTGCACTAACTTTTGCTTAATCGCTCACCAAAAAATCACAAAACTAGTGTATAATTATATAAAGGTTCATTCAGCAGGTTAATAAATGTTTTCCCTTTGAGTTTTCTATATAAAGGGGGCATTATTATTGCTCTTTTTGTCTATTTAATGCATTTTAAGCTATTTTTTAAGCGGTTTTTTATACTCGGGTTATTAAAAAAGGTTTTGGCAAGGGTTGACCCCTCACCTAAAAAAAGAATTATTCTTTCATATCAACAAAGATTGCGTTTACAACGCCTTCTTGTCCTGGTCTGTTTGTTACTTTTGCGAATTTTTCTGCGTCGCCAACTTTAACTTTGATTATTGCGCCTTTAGTTGATACATTTGCTCTTGCGAATAATCTATTAGCGTTATTAGTTTTAACTGCAATTATTTCGTATTTTGCAATTTTTCCTTTTCCGTCAGTAATATTAGCGTTCTTTAGTGACAATGCTCTTGATTTCTTTGTGTTTCCAAGGCCTTTGTTAACTTCAATATTATCTTTCTTAACGCTTGTTGCTGTTTTAGTTAAAGCAGCTGTTCCGCCTTTCCAAGCTAATTTTTTAGTTCTTGAACCAACAGTATTTCTCTTTCCGCCTGAAACTTTTTTGTCATCTCTATAATGCCATTGTACCATTTTTAACTCACCAAGTAAATTACAAAACTTCTGATAGGGCAGGTTTTTAAAGGTTAGTTTGAGAGGTAAAAATAAAGGTTTATTTATTTTAAAGGACTTCATCAAAGCGAAAGGTAACTCTTCTTATTGGGCTATTAATAAATTCTTTAGGATATCCCCGAGTGGGAATGTTTTTTACATATCTTAATCTTTCTCTTAATCTTACAATTTTTGGTAGTTGGGCGGTTACTTCTTTGAATCCCATTTTTAGGTACATTTTTACTAGGGTTTGAGTTGGGGTATCTCCAACAATCCCTGCAAATCCTTTTTCGTGAAGTATTCTTGAAGTTTCTTTTGAAGTCATAAATCTTGATAGCTTCATAATTATTTTTGGATCAGTTGATTCCACGTGAGTGTAGAGAATTCTTTCTCCTTTTTTGAATGCCCCTCCAAATCTTTGTGGGCGAGTAATTGTTTTTGCATCTGAAACTAATCTGTGTTGGCCAAGTGCAATTATTACGTTTGATTTGAACATGTGTTTTCTTGAATCTAGTTTGCGTATTTGAATTTCTGCCCCATATGGTAAGGGAAATCTTTTTTTTAGAGCAATATTTCTTCTTACTTCAGAAATCGCTTGGGATCTTCTAACAACTCGTGCTAGTAAAGAAGGATTTTTCACAATTCGCTTAATTGCTGAAGGTTTCTTTTTGTGTGTGATTGATTTCATAAAATATATTTAGTTAGCCAATATATAATATTATTCGTCAGTTGGTTGTTCATCAATTATTACTTCTTCATTTTCGGAGTTAGTTTCAGTGCTATTATCCTCAATTGGTATTTCTTTCTCCCCTTGTACCTTAGCTGTCTTATAATT
>CAZOCW010000172.1:0-2425 GCA_964578405.1 uncultured archaeon
ACAAAGATATATTCCCAGAATTAAGAAAAGCGATTTCTAAAAAAGCTAAATCTAAAATTGGTCAACTGATTGTTGTTGACGAATTTGGGAAATTTTTGGAATATGCGGCAAAGGAAAGCCCGGAGGAAGAACTTTACTTTATTCAGCAATTAGCTGAATTTGCCAATTCACCTGAATTACCTGTTCTTTTCATTTCTACCCTGCACCAACCATTTGAGGAATATGCACTGGCTTTAACAAAAACACAAAAAAAAGAATGGGATAAAGTTAAAGGCCGTTTGGTTGAAATCTCTTTTAATGAACCTGTCGAACAACTACTATTTCTTGCTTCTGAAAGAATTTCACTTAAAACTTTTCCGAATTTTATAATACCTGAGAAACAAGAAATACTATTTAAGGCAATTCATATTGCAGATGTATTTCCAATGAGGGATTATTTTTCTCAGGAGTTTGCGAATAAACTATTTCCTTTTGATATTCTTTCAGCTTCAATTGCTACAGTTGCTTTTCAAAGATATGGCCAGAATGAACGTTCACTTTTTTCGTTATTGGAATCAGATGATTATCTGGGCTTGAATGATTTTACTGATGGAAAAGGTTTTTATAATACTGCCTGTATTTACGATTACCTGAAATACAATTTTCACAGTTTGTTAAATTCCCGATTTAATCCTGATTCTGCGCATTGGAAAGCTATTGATGAATCGATTCAACGGGCGGAAACAATTTTTGATGAAGATTTTTACGAAGCATCGCAAATAATTAAAACCATCGGTTTAATTTCCGTACTTGGCAGACAAGGTCAAAAGCTCACAAAAGAATTTTTAATTAACTATTCTGAAATTGCACTGGCAATTGAAAAATCCGGAAGCATTATTGAAAAATTGGAATCGAAACAAATAATTCGTTACCGGAATTACAGTCAGCGGTATGTTCTATTCAAGGGAACCGATTTTGATATAAATCAGGAACTGGAATTAGCCGAAGGACAGGTTTCAAAAGATTTTTCAATAGTTCATCAGCTTCAAAAACACTTTAACTTTCCAATAATACCTGCCAAAAGATTTTTCTTTAAAACTGGGACACCACGCTATTTTGCCTTTGAAATTTCAGAAAATCCTATTCAGAAAATTCCTGAAGGACAAATTGACGGCTACGTCAATTTAATTTTCAATAAATTCTTAAATAATGAAAAATTAATTGAATTATCCGGAAAAACTGAGGAAGCTATTTTATACGGCTGGTTCAACAATGCTGACCAAATAAAGGAACAATTAATTGAAATAGAAAAGATTCAATTAGTAAAAAACAAATGTGTTGATGATCCTATTGCCATTGCTGAACTGGATGCTTATTTAAACAGCTCAAAAGAAAAACTAAACAGGGATTTTCATGCTTCATTTTTTGGTGATAATGCGAATGTAAAATGGACTTTTAACGGAAAATCGCATGTCTTTCAAAATTCAAGGATGATGAATGCCCTGCTTTCTGAAATTTGTTCCGAAACTTATTCTGCAACCCCTGTTCTGAGAAATGAATTGATGAACCGGGAGAAGATTAGTGGTACTATTTCATCAGCTAAAAAGAATCTGGTTGAAATGTTGCTATCAAATGTAAACAAAGCTAATTTAGGTTTTGATAGCGAACGATTTCCACCGGAGAAAACAATTTATCTGGCTCTTTTAAACAGAACGGGTATTCACCAACAGAATAATAATGGGAATTGGTTTTTAGGGCATCCGGCAGATGTTTCATATCAAAAACTCTGGGAGGCATCAGAGAAATTTTTATTTGACTGCGCAATAGCCTCCAAAAAAATAAATGATTTTACTGATATTCTGAATGTTAAGCCATTTAAACTAAAACAAGGCTTTATTGATTTTTGGATTCAGATTTTTTTGATTGCCAAACAAAAAAGCTTTGCCTTTTACGAAGAAAACACTTTTATTCCTGAGTTAACAACTGATACACTGGAAGTTGCATTAAAACAACCCCAGAAATATAGAATAAGCACTTTTCATCTTGACGAAGCCCGATTAAGTATATTTAACCAGTATCGCTATTTTCTGAATTTAATCGAAGAAAATAGTCCTGATTCAGATAGTTTTATTGAAACAGTAAAACCATTTTTGGTTTTCTACAACCTGTTAGTACCATTTGCTAAACAAACTAAAAATATTAGCAAAGAAGCGTTGCGATTACGTGAATCTATTTCGCAGGCCGTTGATCCTGAAAAAATTTTCTTCGAAGATATTCCAAGGGCTTTGGGATATAATTTAACCGATTTTACGGAAGACCAAAAGTTGGAGGACTTCACAATCAGTTTGCAAAATGCAACCAGAGAATTAAGCGGGGTTTTCCCCAGTCTTGTTAACCGAATAGAAGAAATAATTAGTCAAACTATCAGAACTGAAAGGATAGATTT
>CAZOCW010000173.1:0-2424 GCA_964578405.1 uncultured archaeon
CACCTAAAGTTCCTACTGAAATTAAAACATTAAATTTTCCTTCAGAGAAATCTTGTTTTAAGTTATTGAAGTGGTTTTTTGTGTTATATTTTTCTGATTTTGAGTGGTAAGAGTGAGAAACTTTTTCACTAAATCTTTCAGCAAGCATTCTGTTCAATAGATCAGCTTTCTTAATTCTATTAACAAAAACTAAAGTTTGAAGACTGTCCTTTTTTCCAATATTAAATTGGCCTTCAAGGATTTTTTGAATTCCTACAAAATCAGTACTCTTTGAAGTAAAAACATCCGCTTCTTCATTTTGAATAGCTTCTTCGCTATGGGGGTTTTCTTGGTGGGCTTTTGGGTTAGCTTTGTTATTTACAAATTCTTTGTGAGCCTCTTCTAACTCCTCATCAGGTAAGAAATCATCATAAGCACTTTCAACCAAATCTCCAGTGGCATCCTTTTCATTTTGAATCTTTTTGAACAATTGTTTGTTAACTGAGTAAAAAACAATTTTAATTACAGGGTCAAGAATAATCTTGTCCGCCAAAGCTTGTGAGAAAGCATAAGTGTAAACGATTCCCCCTAAATTGAAATCCGCATCCTTTCCTTTTTTCTTTGGAGTTGCACTTAATCCAAGTTTGTATTTGATTGGTGCATTTGGGAATTTGTAATTTTCAGTAGTGTTGTGCATTTCATCAACGATTAAGAACCAATTGTGATCCTTCCATTTGCACTCGTTAAAGAATTGCTTGATTTGATGAAAAGTAGAAATGAAAACTTTGTATTTGCTTAATTTATCTTGAGCACAAACATAAGCCTTTGATTCGTTGTTACTTGAAACTTCATAAATTTCACTTGGTTTAATGTTAGAGTATTCAGTGATTGAATCCACCCATTGTTGGATTAAAGTTAACCTCGGGCAAACAATTAGGACTTTTATATTGTCTTCAGTTTCAAGTTTTTGAGTTAACATCTTTACAGCAAGGATAGTTTTTCCTGCTCCGGGAACCGCTTGGATGATTCCAACGTGATGTTTTTCCCAAGCATCAATAGCTTCCACTTGCCATTGTCTTAACTCAGGACCCTTATATAAAGAACTCATGCTCACCAGGAACAACTTTGTTAAGGGAAAGAGTTAAAAGAGTTACGTCAAAAAACGAAATTCGCTGGAAAGTGCTGTTTTGATTGAGTATAATGCATTTGCCAAGGGGGTGATTTTTTGGAAAATTCACTTTTGCTCTTTAATTAGTTGTTTTTTATTGTAAACTTTTTGCTATTGCTACTTTTTTTTGGTTATTTTTCTTTATGCACTTTTCCTTTTTTTAAGTTCAAAAATATCTTCCATTCCAAACGATATGCGTATAACATGATCGATATACTATAGTTAGGCCCCAACTAGTCAAACTTACTCGTAGTGGCAAAAGGTTCACGCACTACGTTCTTGGGGTTGGAAGGAGTTCCCTTGTGGGAGAGAGAAAGAAGTTCCTTTGGAAAAAGTTCCCTCTCACAAGGGCGAAGAAGGGGAGGTGAAGGGGTATGAGAATTGAAAGTAGATTTGTGAAAAAGAAAATTGGGGATACTGAGGTGCTAATGGTTTCTGATTACACTTTACTTGCGGCACTCAAAACAGTTTTCCCAAAAAAATACGCACATGGATTTTTGAAAAAGAAACACGGGATAATTGAAGCATAATTTTGTTTGACTTCATGAAAACTATTAATAACCTAAAGCGCACTATTTTGTTTTATGCGTTCACGAAGTGTAAAAAATAATCCTCTTCAAGGAGAACTATCTTTTAATTTAGAGGAACTTAAACAAAAAGTTGCTCAAAGAAAATTAGTTCAAAAACACACTCCAGAAATTGCAATGCATCGAGTTGCTCAAGCAAAACTTCTTAGAGCAGAGCATGTGAGAAAATGGATTACTAGAAAATACTTGCAAGGGGAATCAATTGAAACTTTAACTAAGCAATGGAAATTAACTCCCCAAGTAATGAATTCGTTACTTCAAGAACTACACAAAAAAGATCCAACTGCGATTGTTCGCAGAGAGAATGCAGTACATGAATTAAGGTTGCTTGAAAAAAGAGCAAGATGGGCAAAAGAGAGAAAATTAAAGTTACAAAGAAAAACTAAGCAAGTGAATGGCACTCCATTAATTCCTGGCTTGGGAGTAACTCCTGTAAAAAAAGTTACTACTGTTAGAGAATCTGTTTTACCTAAAACAAATGGGGTTGTGCAAGGAACTCCAATTTTAAAAGAATTTATTCTTCCACAAAAACAAACCTATCGGTCTGAAGAATTACTAAGACACATTAGACTTGGAGAGGATAAGCAATCAGTGGAACTTAAGGCAAAGCAATTAGCGGTTGAATTGTTGCTGAAAAAAGCTCAACCTGTTTCGCTTGAGGAAATTCACAAATATTTGACTACTGATTCA
>CAZOCW010000174.1:0-2396 GCA_964578405.1 uncultured archaeon
TCCTAGAATTATAACTATCATTACAATAATTACAAAACCTACTGCTTCCTGTTGTGTTCTTTTGTTTAGTTTTTTTATCATAGTGTTTAGAACAAAAGAACAGTCTGGAAATTCCTAATTTCCAGAATGTCAAAAAGCTTGTAAGTTGAACCCGAAGGGCTCGTTTGCTTTTTGACTTGTTTGTTTAGTTTTTTTATCATATTATTTTTTAAAGACATCATACTGTTTTTTTACTTGTAACTTTTATTTTACCAAGTTCACATTCGTTATAGTTATATCCATTCTTAAATTCTTTTCGACATAGGCTAACAAAACTTGTATCTTCAATTATGCTTGAGGTTTTATTCTTAATAAGCACAAAAGTATTGCAGTTAGGATAGTTTCCAAATTCACAAAGCACTGTTTTGTTCTCTTGAGGATATACTCTTTCAATCCTTAAGCCTTCTACATTCCAAAAAGTTTTATAGGCCGGACTTATCATCAGAGCCATTATTTTATCCGTATCAACACACAAATCAATACTGTTATCTGCACAAGCAAATTCCGGACTTCCAGATAGTCTTGCGATTAGTAATATTGCAGAATCTCTTGAGCCAGCTTCAACTGTTTTTTTAAGACCACTAAATGATATTGCTAGATAAAATAACAGCACAAGAATAAAGAAGATTACTAGAGCAATTATCATAAAACTCATCTCTTGAATTCCGGCTTGTGTTTTTTTACTGAAAACTTTTTGAATATCCATTGTGGAAGAATTAGTATTTATTCAACCGACTCTTTCTAAAAATAGCTCGATTAACTTCTTGTTTTGGATGTTTTGATTTAAAGCTATTTAAAAATTGTTTAAACTTACTATCTTTATATTCTTGCCCAATTAAAACAGCAGCTAATTTTTTATACTCTATTGAGGATTCACTATCCATATGCATAGTTGAAGGAAGATTTTTAGAATGTGCTTCAGGAATATTAACTTCATGAGGTAGTACTGCTAAAACTGCTACTCCTGAC
Source organism: uncultured archaeon (assembly GCA_964578405.1). GTDB lineage: Archaea > Iainarchaeota > Iainarchaeia > Iainarchaeales > JAAZKV01 > JAAZKV01. The sequence goes on from CAZOCW010000174.1 coordinate 1,009, forward strand.
ATGTCTTCAATATTCTTTAAACTAAGTTCAAAATCCTTACCATAAACTTTGTTCAGTATTAGGCCGTTTATTGGTGTTCTTTTATCTTTAGCAAGTTTCATTGCTCTTAATGTTAAAGCAAGAGTAACATAGTCTGGAGTAGTTACCATAAAGAGCTCATCACTAGCAATCATTGTAGCTAGTATCTCTTGATTTAAATTTGGTGAAGAGTCAATTAAAATAACATCATATCTTCTTCGTAATTCACGAAGTTTTTCTGAAAGTTTAAATGGATCAATTTGATTATCTTTAAAATTATAAACCATAGCGCCAGGGATAACATCAAAACCATGGCCAGATTCATAGATTGCATCATTTATGTGAGCTTTTCCATCCAGAACATGATGAAGCGTTACTTCAGGGTTATATAATCCTAATTGAAAGCCTAAATTTGGAGCAGAAAAGTTTGCATCAACAAGTAAAACTTTTTTTGCAAAATCATTAGCTAGCGAAGCTCCAAGTGCACTCACAGTAGAAGTTTTTCCAACACCGCCTTTAATGGATATAATTCCAATTGTTTTTCCTAACATATTTTCCTCTTTTTATCTATTATTATTTGTTTTTTGGCTTTTAAATACTTTTGTTTATTTATAACTCTGCTGCAATCTTTAGCGGTAAGGCAAAAATCATTTACCCTTATCAATATTGTTTAAGCGAGAAGCTGAATTTACGCAGGCTTCAAGCAAGTTATTCCAACATCTATAAGCAACTTTCTGGATTGTATACTGGACATTGTGTATCTGCACAATTTTTTTCATCCATTAATTTTGCAGTGGCTCTGAGCCCTATGAATTTGGACGAAGTAGTGATATTCTCTGACTGAGTAATCAAATCATCAAGATAACTATCAATGATAGTATTGCATTCTTTTGTTCGGAGTATTACTGCTTTATTTTTATAGACTTTAGCAAGCTCATTGACTTTATTTGCAAGTCTAGCAATATTACATTCATAAATTTCAGGCGAAGAGAATATTGCAGCATAAATTAAGCTGCTCGTATAAAATAACACTTTTCCATTTTTCTTTTCTACTTTTCCAATATCATATTCCCCTAAATCTCCACAATAATCATCTTCACAATCACCTGATACTGTCATATCACATTCATTAAGATTAAATCCAAAACAAACTTTAAGTTCATCAGCCTTACATTTTTCAATGTTATCTGTATGATTTACATTTTTTAGATTGAGATCTTCAATTTCTTTTTGTATTGGCATTGGCGGAGCCACAAAACAGTATTTGTTTGCATTCATAAAAACTAAATCATCAACTCTAAATCCTGTATAGAATGGTTTTGAAAAAATATAAAACGATAAAGATAGGTTAGGTACCACCGAAGAATTAA
>CAZOCW010000175.1:0-2381 GCA_964578405.1 uncultured archaeon
GCTAAATGGGGGAAAAATAAAACCATAGTGACTAAGAGTCATATATATTTGAGAGATTGCAAGACTTGCACCTTCCTCGTGACCTGAAACAATAAATCCTCCAATTTTCCCAGCAAATCTTCGTAGGTATCCGGTCCCGGTTTTGTTTGTTGCATTTTGTTCAATAAAATCAGTGTGCTTTTTATTTAACTCTAAATTTTTTGGATTCTTTATGTCCGCAGGATAAAGACTACCATCCATGCTAATCATTCTATCCATAAACAAACTCATCATTGAAGAAATCTTGAAATTATTTACTGGAGTAGCAAAAACAATAACATCCGCCAAAGAGAGATCATCATAAAGTTTATTTGTCATGTCATCCCCATAGTCTCCTTCAGGATAACAAGAACATTTGTAATGGCAATGCGCATTAGTTGTGGAGTAACAAGCTTTACAAGGTTTAATATCAAAATCTTTAAGTGAAATCATTTTGGTTTCTGCGCCGAGTCTTTTTGTTTCATTTAAACACTTTTCAAGTAACCACTCACTTGTAGAATTCTCTTTTGCCATATCGTTACTACTTCTAGCTGATCCACTTACTCCAAGAACTCTAATCTTTTTATCAAAGAAATGCTTCTTTAGGGAGCTTGCTTCAAGTTTAGTTTTAGCTTGAACACTTTGAAACATTTCTAGTTCTTTTTTTGTAAAGCTAGTCATGTAGATCATTCATTTTAATAACTTCAAAAACTCTTCTTTCTTAATTTCAATTGCTTTTTCTCTTGGGTATCCGCAAGTAGGGCATTTTTCAGGAGCTTTTTCCCCAAAGTGTAAATCTCCACAAATAGTGCACTTCCAAAATTTCTTAGCCATAAATTTCACCTGCTTAAATTAGGGGGTTAGGGCATATAAAGTTTATTGATTAAAAAAAGAAAATGATTGTGAGTATTTTTACCCACAATCACTTGTTTAATTTTATTGCTTCTTTCCAAATTTTCTACTTAGATTTTGTGCAAGTTCTAGTATGTCTACTGGAATTGCCATTATTACGGTATTACTTGGGCTTGGTCCAAGTCCATCTAATGTTTGTAGTGTTCTAAGTTGCATTGCGCCTGGAGTTTTTGCCATTACTTGTGCAGCTTTCGCTAAGTTAACCGAAGCGATTGCATCCCCTTCAGACTTAATGATGTTCGCTCTTTTTTCTCTTTCAGAACTTGCTTGTCTTGACATTATTCTCTTTAAGTCTTCAGGCATATCAATGTCTTGTAACTTAATTTCAGTAATTTCAAGTCCCCAATTTGCACTTGCTTTCTCAACTATTTGTTCAATATCCTTACCAATGCTTTCTCTCTCAGATAAAACTTGGTCAAGAGTCATGCTTCCAGCAACATCTCTTAGTGCTGTTTGAGCATATTGAGAAACCGCGTACTCAAAGTCTTGGATTTTAACTACTGCTATTTGTGCATCAACAACTTTGAAGTAAACAACTCCATTGATTGCAACAGGCACGTTATCTTTAGTGATAACTTGTTGTCTTGGAATATCGATTGTCACAATTCTCATATCAATTTTTCTAATTGTATCAAGAACTGGAATTGCAAGTCGAAGACCAGGTTGTAAAGTATCGTGATATCTTCCAAGTCTAAATCTTACCCCTGTTTCCCACTGGTTAATTATTCTAATTGAAGACGCCAGTAGAACTAGGATTATGATTAATAGAATTGGTAAAAATCCGAAGATAAGTGCTAATATTAATCCCAATAAATCCATTTAGTACCCTCCTTTAGGTTTTTACTACTAATATTGAATTAAAATTAGTTTTTAACCCTGATGGGTTGGGGCATTAGTTGTGCGATTTATGTTCACTCTTCTTTTTTGGCCATTTGTCTTTAGTTGTTCCTGGCATGTCAAGAGAAATTAGTTTATTCCAATCCACGAAAAAGAAACCAATAATTGCAATTATTCCAATTACTTCTACCATTATAGTTCCAAGAGTTCCTGCGCCTTGAGCAGTTGCTTCAAGAGAAGAAAATACTTGATTTGTTGTAAAAACTAAAAATAAATAACTAATAAATCTTCCAATAAAAAATCCTGCTAAAACTTCTCTCAGTCTAGTTTTTGTAGCACCAAAAGCAATGAATAATGCGTTTGATGGTAGAGGGCTAAGTGCATAAATGAAAGTAAAAATAAATTTTTGTAAAGCTTTTCCTTCAAGTTTTGCTCCAATTGCGTCAAACTCTTTCTTCTTAGAAGCACTAGCAAACTTTGAAGTAACTTTTCCAGATAATTTTGCAAGAGCAAATCTACCACAAGTAGAAGCTGTTACCCCAATTAAAATTAAAGCAAAAATATTTTGTGGAGTTTAAATATAAAATGCTGATAAAATTGCCCAGGAAGGAGGC